>CAZPCE010000009.1:0-25917 GCA_964584915.1 uncultured Arenimonas sp.
CATTATTGATGGCGTTCAATTCGCCCGATCATGAAATCAAGGCGCTCACGATTGCTGCCGGCAATGTTGGTTTGCAGCATACGGTCGCCAATGCCCTGAAGCTCTGCGAAGTCGCAAAAGTCAGCTTTCCGGTTTACGCCGGTTGTCCGGTGCCATTGGTGCATGCGGCGGAAGACGCGGCTTATGTGCATGGGTTGGACGGTTTTGGCGATATCGGATACCAGCCTGCAACGCAAAAACCGGAAGCCGAACACGCAGTCAACGCAATCATCCGCTTGTCGAAAGAATACGCCGGTGAATTGGTCCTGATTACCCTGGGCCCGTTGACCAATATCACTTTGGCGTTGCGACTCGATCCGGAATTGCCGAAACGCATCAAGCGTGTCGTGGTGATGGGTGGCGCGGTTACCGGGATAGGCAACACTTCGATTTCGGCCGAGTTCAATATCGCTTTCGATCCTGAAGCCGCCAAGGTGGCATTCGAGGCCTTCCCGATGATGGATATCGTCGATTGGGAAGCCGTGTTGCGACACGGGTTTCTACATACCGATTTCGAGTCCTGGCTGACCGACGGCGATCACCGGGCGGCTTTCTATGACGCCATTTCGCGCAAAACCAGGGCCTGGTCGGAAGGAAAGCGTGGCCTGCACTGGCACTCAGCAGACGCGCTGGCCATGGTTGCGGCCCTGTATCCGGAATCCATCGAAAAGACCGAAACCCGATACATTACAGTTGAAACCGAGGGTCATTTGAGTCGTGGAGCCACCCCGGTCGATTGGGCCCAGCGTACGGGAAAGCCAGCCAATGCCCGCATTCTAATGACTTATCCACAGGCCCTGTTTGACGCGAAAATCCGTGATGCGCTTGGGGTTCCCTGATTTCGAGCGGCTTCGACTTGCAGAAAGCGCGTGTGACCGGCTAAAATAGTCCTCTTTTCTCACGCGTTCGTTCACGGAATTTCCCATGAAAGCAGATATCCATCCAAATTACCGCGCTGTTGTGTTCCAAGACACCGCTGCTGGCTTCTCGTTTCTGACCAAGTCCACTTTGGGCAGCAAAGAAACCATCAAATGGGAAGACGGCCAAGAATACCCGCTTATCAAAGTGGAAATTTCTTCGGCTTCGCACCCGTTCTATACCGGCAAGCAAAAGACCGTCGATACCGGTGGTCGCGTGGATAAATTCCGCAAGCGCTATGCCAAGGCAGAATCGGATACCGCAGCGCCTGCAGCAGAATAAGCTAGGCTCCAAGGTGTTCACCAACGGCTACCCCAGGGTAGCCGTTTGCATTTCTGCGGTCGCAATCGGTATTCGGGCGATGGGCGTTGCATTTGCGGCACCGGAATATTGCACAAGTTCACAAGTTGATGACTGACGAATGTCGTGTGCCTATGAGATACTTCGCGTCTTGGCGCTTACGGGTGTAATGCGCTGTCATTCACAACAACAGCATAGAATTCCAGGAGCCTGCCGTGTCCGATTACAAGAGCGTCATCCTTAGCGCCGGCGATAAAAACGTCGAGCTTCCCGTTCACTCCGGAACTCTGGGGCCGGACTGCATTGATATCGGCAAGCTGTACAAAGAAACCGGCAACTTCACCTATGACCCGGGGTTCATGTCGACCGCCAGTTGTCGCAGCGCGATCACCTATATCGATGGCGATGCCGGCATCCTGATGTATCGCGGTTACCCCATCGAACAGCTGGCGAAGCATTCGAACTTCTCCGAAGTGTCCTATTTGCTGATGCACGGCCATTTGCCGAACGCGCAACAATTCGCGGCTTTCGAACATGAAGTGACGCATCACACGATGATGCATGAAGCTTTCCGCACCTTCCTATACGGCTTCCGCCACGACGCGCATCCGATGGCGATGATGACCGGCATGCTGGGTTCGTTGGCCGCGTTTTATCACGGCGACCTCGATCTGGAAAATCCCGAAGAACGCCGTTTGGCCGCAATTCGTTTACTGGCCAAAGTGCCGACGATCGCCGCTGCTTGCCACCGTTATTCGATTGGTTGGCCGATTCGCTATCCGCGCAACAATCTCGAATACGTCGATCGTTTCCTGCACATGATGTTCGAAGTGCCGAGCGAGCCGCTGGTGATGAAACCCGTCGCCGCGAAGGCGCTGGATCTTTTGTTTATCCTGCATGCCGATCACGAACAAAACGCATCAACCTCGACCGTGCGCCTGGTTGGTTCCACCGGCGCCAATCCCTATGCCTGCGTTGCTGCCGGCGTAGCGGCCTTATGGGGGCCTGCCCATGGCGGTGCCAACGAAGCCGTGCTGGAAATGCTGACAGAAATCGGCCGCCCGGAAAACGTCAGCAGCGCCATCGATAAAGCGAAGGATAAGGAATCGGGTTTCCGCCTGATGGGCTTCGGCCATCGCGTCTACAAAAACTTCGATCCGCGCGCGAAAATCATCCGCGAAATGTGCCACGAAGTGCTGGCCGAGCTCGGCGTCAACGATCCATTGCTCGAAGTGGCGATGCGTCTCGAAGAGGCGGCCTTGAAAGACGAATATTTCATCCAGCGCAAACTGTATCCGAATGTCGATTTCTATTCCGGCATCATTTACAAGGCACTCGGCATTCCGACCGAAATGTTCACCGTGATGTTCGCCATTGCGCGTACGGCCGGCTGGGTTTCGCACTGGCTGGAGCAACAAACCGATCCGGAAAACAAGATTGGCCGTCCACGCCAGATTTACACCGGTGCCGATACCCGCGATTACGTTCCGCTCGACAAGCGTTGACAAATTATTGCACCAGATAAAAAAAGCCCCGGATAACCGGGGCTTTTTTGTTGTCCGTCCAATTCGGGAAATTGCTTGCTGCCAACCACGGATCAACGATAGAGTGGTCCAACGCAATAATTCAAAAGGAAAAACCATGCGCGTTATGACAGCATTCCTGCTTACGTTGGCTTTCGCCGCACCCGTGTCCGCGCAGGATGGCGCTGAAGCTTCCGAGTTGGACAGCGTGATGGTAACTGGTAGCCGAATCAGCAATGAAGATCTGGACGGAACGCCGGCAATTTCCATCACCAAGCAGGGTGATTACCTGCTGCAGAAAATTACGTTGATCAACGATACCCGCAGTGAAGAAGGCAGAAAGCAGGAAATCTACGCGACGATAGAAAAAATACTTTCGAAACTGGGTGGAACTTACCAGTTGCTGTCGGTCGAAAGTTACAGCGCGGTCTTGAACAAGAATAATTACAAGGTTGATTTAAGCAAGGACGGTGCACGGCCGGATGTCAGTCGCGTCACCCTGTACATCAGGGCCAATATTGCCGGCAGCAATGAAGACGGCGATCAACTGGTTTCCCGCTTGAGAAGTTTCGCCCGTGACTCGGTGAAGATTGGTCGTACTGAAATTGAAGTTGAAAAAAACACGGCGCTCGTCATGAACAAGCCTGAGCGATATCGCTACGAAGTGATTGCCGCCATTTCCGAAGATGCGAAAAAGATCACCGCCAATCTCGGTGCCGGCTGTGAAATCAAGCTTGGCCATCTCGACGGCCGCATCGAATGGGGCAGGGCATCGGCAACGGAACTGCTGCTGTATATTCCCTATTCGATGGAAGTTTCCGGTTGTACTGCCGGGGCAAAATGACGGCCATCGATCCGCCCATAAAAAAAGCCCCGGTTATCCGGGGCTTTTTTATGGGGTGGTGCCTTACCCATCCTGCATTTGCCGATTCAATGCTTCCAACCGTTCCGGCGTACCGACATCGGTCCATTTGCCATCGTGATGCGTGCCGGCAACAAGCCCTTGATGCATCGCATGCCGTAACAAGGGCGCAAGTTTGAAACGAGGCGGCACTTCATCGGCGCCTTTTGCATCGCCGACAATTTCGCGCCAGTTTGCGAATAACGCCGGCTGATAGATTCCGATGCCGGAAAAAGTCAGTTTGTTTTCGCCATCGCTTTGCACGCGCCTGGAATCTTCTAGTACGAAATCGCCTTTCGGATTGTGCTCGGGATTGTCGACCAATACCAAATAAGCCAAACCGGAGATTGCTTTCGGCAACGCGGCGTATTCCACATCGCTCCAAATGTCGCCGTTGACCGCGATAAAGGTTTCGTCGCGGATAATTTTCATCGCCTGCAACATGCCGCCGCCGGTCTCAAGCGGTTCGGTACCTTCATAGGAATAATGCAGCGAGACATTCCAGCGCGATCCATCGCCGAGTGCGGGCTCAAAACATTCCGCGAGCCACGAAGTATTGATCACGATATCGCGAACGCCGCAGGCCGCCAGTTTTTCAATATGCCATTCAATCAATCGCTTGCCGCCAACCACCAGCAGGGGTTTTGGCGTGTGATTGGTGAGCGGACGCATCCGCTCGCCTTTTCCAGCCGCAAAAATCAGCGCTTTCATGCAAGTGGCAACCGGATATCGCGTTCGCCCATCACGCGTTCCAGCAATTCGATCAGCGGCGCGGTTTCCGCATAACGCATGCCGACATCGTGCGTGTATTGCCAGACCAGCGGAAGATCATTCAAGTAACCGGCCTTGCCATCGCGGTACCAGAGCCTGCAAAAAATGCCGAGCACTTTCAGATGCCGTTGCAATCCCATCAAGTCGAAGCCGCGTTTGAAGGTGGCGGCATCCACATTGACGAGCCCGGCATTGACGCATTGCAGCCGGTAATTTTCTACCCAACCATTGATGCGATCTTCGGGCCATGCGATATAGCAGTCGCGCAAAAGCGAGACCAGATCGTAGGTAACCGGACCTTTGACGGCGTCCTGAAAATCGAGGATGCCGGGATTGTTGTCATCGAGTATCAATAAATTTCTTGAATGATAATCACGGTGCACGAATACCTGCGGTTGCATTTTCGCGTTATCGACCAGGCTGCGAAACGCCGGTTCGATCACGTCCCATTCGCCACAAGTCGGCGTGTAGGCAAGATGGCGTTGCAAAAACCATTCCGGCATCAATTCCATTTCGGCGACAAGACGGTTTTCGTCGTAGGCAGGCAAATCGTCGCAGGAAACATGCAACTGCATTTTCAATAGGGCCTGCATTGCATCGTCATAAAGCGCATCGACGCTTTGTTCGTTCAATTCCGGCAGATACAGGCGATTGCCCAGATCGGCCATCAGGATAAAACCGAGCTCGGCATCGAATGCGCGGATATCCGGTGCATGCAGGCCGGCGTGGGTCAGGCGTTGTGCAATATCCAGCCATGGGCGGATATCTTCCTTGTCCGGTGGTGCATCCATCACGATCCAGGTCTTGCCGCCGGAAAAACTGCGCCAATAGCTTCGGAAACTGGCATCTGCCGATGCGCGCTCCAGTTCTGCCCGTGGATCATCGAGCGCCTGTTGCGCCCAGAGTAAACGTTCGGTTTCGCGATTTAGCGTAGTCATACATGCTGTGAAAATGAACAAAGCCCATTGTGACAGAGCCGTCACGCTGGCGCGACTGCGAGCCGTTTCGTTAATATGTAAAACAGTCGAGTGGGAAAACCGTCATGTCAAAAGTGTTACCTGTGCTTCTATGCGGTGGTTCCGGTACCCGGCTTTGGCCTTTGTCGCGCGAGGCATACCCGAAACAATTTTTGGCCTTGACCGGAAAGGAAAGTTTGCTGCAGGCCACCTGTCTCCGCCTGCTGGGTTTGCCCAATGCCGAAGCGCCGCTATTGATCAGCAACGAAGAGCATCGTTTCATGGTGGCCGAGCAGTGCCGCCAGATTGATGTCGTACCGCAGGCGCTGATACTCGAGCCAATCGGTCGCAATACCGCGCCTGCCATTGCGGTAGCAGCCTTGTATGCGCTGGAAGCGAAGCAGGATCCAATCTTGTTGGTCCTGCCATCAGACCATCTGCTCAGCGATGAAGCGGGATTTTGCCAGGCCGTGATCACCGCCTTGCCTGCTGCGGAAGCCGGCGGTTTACTGACCTTCGGTATTGTGCCGACCGCGCCGGAAACCGGGTTTGGTTATATCAAGGCGGCAATAGGCGAGGGCGTACGCGAGGTTGAACGGTTCGTCGAAAAGCCCGATCAGGCGACCGCGGACGAATATCTGGCCAGCGGCGAATATTTCTGGAACAGCGGCATGTTCATGTTCCGCGCCTCGCGTTTCATCGAAGAATTGAAAAAGTTCGCTCCCGCCATCCTGGAACATTGCGAAGCCGCCATTGCGAAAGCGACTCGCGACGCCGATTTCTTGCGCCTGGACAAGGAAGCTTTTGCCGCTTGTCCTGCCGATTCCATCGACTATGCCGTAATGGAAAAAACCGCGCGCGCGATGGTCTTGCCGATCGACGTGGGATGGAGCGATGTCGGCTCCTGGTCGGCATTGTGGCAAGTCGCCGAACAGGACGGCGACGGCAATGTACACCGCGGTGACGTGATGGCGGAAAATTGCCGCAACACGTTTGTCTGGTCCGGCAATCGTCTGGTCAGCACGCTGGGTCTTGAAAACATGATCGTTGTGGATACCGACGACGCCTTGCTGATAGCGCACCAGGATCACGTGCAGGACGTGAAAAAGATTGTCGCAAGGCTGAAGTCCGCCGATCGTCCGCAGGCCCTGCAACACCGCCAGGTCTACCGGCCATGGGGTAGTTATACCTCGGTCGACAGCGGCGAAAGATTCCAGGTGAAGCGCATCATCGTGAAGCCGGGTGCCGCCTTGTCACTTCAAATGCATCATCATCGCGCGGAACATTGGGTTGTCGTCAGCGGCACTGCCCGCGTGACCTGCGACGAGAACGTGATGACATTGACCGAGAATCAGAGTACTTATATTCCATTGGGCAGCAAACACCGTCTGGAAAACATCGGAAAACTGCCGTTGGAGCTGATTGAAGTGCAATCGGGCAGTTATCTAGGTGAAGACGATATTGTCAGGTTCGACGATGTCTATGGACGGGTGAGCTGATATTTTCCCCGGGTACGTTACCGCACATACAATGATGGCGCAGCAGAATAGGATCCCCGCTTGATGATTCAGGCATTTTTCCAATCTTATGGTCTGCAACTGCTAGTGGGTCTTTGCCTGAGTTTGATTCTGGTGAGGCTTTCGATGCTGTGTGCCGCATCGCTTGGTCTGCTTGACCATCCCGGCGGCCGCAAAGACCACGCCGTTCCAACGCCGGTGACCGGCGGACTCGGGGTATTTCTCGCGTTGCTGATTACCAGTTGGGTCTTCGGTCGCTTTGAATTGAATCTGCACGTTTTCTTTATCGCCGGCGCGTGGCTATTGCTGGTCGGCATGCTTGATGATCGTTATGACCTCAGTTCGCGGATCCGTTTTGTCGGGCAGATAATTGCAGCGATCATCATGATCTACTTTGCCGCGTTGCAGGCCGACAAATTATCGGACGTGGTTGGAGTGAGCGGATTTCATCTGGGCATGCTCACGCCGGTATTTACCGTATTCATCACGCTGGGTCTGATCAATGCCCTGAACATGGCCGATGGCAGCGATGGCTATCTGGCCGGCCAGGTGTTGGCGGCGTTGGGTCTGTTCTCCGGTCTAGCGTTTTACGCCGGCAATATTGCACTCGCGGGGCAATGTGCTTTTTTTGCGGCAGTGGTATTGGGGTTCTGGTTCTGGAATATGCGTTTTCCCTGGCAGGCCCGGGCGAAAGTTTTTTTAGGCGACGCGGGCAGTACATTGCTGGGCTTTGCCGTGGTGTGGTTTGCATTGCAATTGACCCAAAACACGCAACATCCGGTCAGTCCGGTGCTGGCACCCTGGATGATCGCGTTGCCTGTACTGGATTGCGTGGTATTGATGCTGGACCGAATTCGCCAGGGCCGCTCGCCATTTAGCGCGGACCGAAACCATATGCATCATTTGATGCTCGATGCCGGTTTTTCGCCGACTTATATCGCGCTGGCCATGATGCTGCTGTCGATCGTGATTGGTTGCATTGCCGCGATCGCGGTGAAATATGGGGCGACCCGAACCTGGGTCGTGCTTGCCTATTTCGGCCTGATTGGACTGTATTGGGCTTTCAGCTTCAATCGTCAACGTGCCGTTGCCAGCCTGCGTTTCCTGCGTAATGGCCACAAAAAAACGGCGCTTGAATTCGATGAAAAAGAGGGCAAGGACGTAAAATCAGCATGATAGATCTGCATTGCCATATTTTGCCCGGTATCGATGATGGCGCTCCCAGCTTGGAGGTAGCGTTGGCGATGGCACGTGCGGCCGTGAACGACGGTATCAAGATTACTGCCTGCACGCCTCATATTTATCCGGGCCTCTACGAAAATTCGACAAGCATCATCGCCAAGGCAATTGCCGATTTCGAAGAGGAACTGGAACGCCACGATATCCCGCTGACGCTCACCATCGGTGCCGACACCCATCTCGCGCCGGATCTGTTGCGGGGAATCCAGCAAGGCCGAATTCCCACCTTGGCGCATTCGCGCTTCCTGCTGCTGGAGCCGCCGCACCATGTTGCTCCGCCACGATTTGAAGAAGCGGTATTCCAACTTTTGGCGGCAGGCATTGTGCCGGTGATCACGCATCCTGAACGACTTACCTGGATCGAAACGCATTATCCGAAAATGGCAGCATTGGTAGAGGGTGGCGCCTGGATGCAAATCACATCGGGAAGTTTGACCGGCCGTTTTGGCCGGCGTCCGAAATACTGGGCAGAAAGAATGGTCGACGAGCGCTTGGTACACATTCTTGCGACCGATTCCCACCATATCGACAAACGCCCCCCGTATCTGGCTGAGGGCCGGGACGCGGCCGCACAGCGCTGCGGTGAAACTGAAGCATTTAACATGGTGGACGTCAGACCGAGAGCCATTCTGGCGGATTTGCCGCAGGCGCAAATCCCGCTTTTACCTGAACGGCAGCCGGCAAACAGAGAGGCTCCTCGCTGGCAACGCTGGCTTGGCTTGGCATAATGGGCGTTCAAATTAATCATATGGCTGGGTGAGATGGCATGAACAGGTTTTGGCTCGGCACTATTATTTTCGTCTGTATTTGCATGTTCAGCGTCAGCGCTGATGCCAGCAAACAGAAAACGGGGCAAATTTCGGTCGCGGCCGCAGGGAGCGACGAACTGCCGCCCCCGGACAGCACCACGGCGATCGGGGTCTACAAAGGCGTGTCGGAATACCGGATCGGGCCGCAGGATTTGCTGGAAATCAGCGTTTTCCAGGTCGCCGAATTGAACCGCACCGTCCGCGTCAGCACATCGGGCGACATTTCGCTTCCTTTGGTTGGCGTGATGAAAGCCGGCGGCCTTACCGTGCAGGAACTGGAGGGCCAGATCGCAAAAACGCTCGATGCCAAGTTTCTGCAAAATCCGCAGGTCACCGTCTTCGTCAAGGAATTTACCAGTCAGCGCGTAACGCTTGAAGGCTCGGTCAAGAAGCCGGGCATTTATCCGCTAACCGGGCGTACCACCTTGCTGCAGGCGATTGCCATGGCCGAAGGCCTTGATCAATTGGCGGACCTCAAAGGCATCGTGATTTTTCGCGTGATCGATGGGAAGAAAATGGGCGCGCGTTTCGACATGAAGGCCATTCGTTCCGGCGCAGCGCCGGATCCCCAGGTTTATGGCGATGATATTATCGTGATCGACCAGTCCGGCTCCAAAACCGCATTCCGCCGCATTCTGGAAAGTCTGCCGCTGGTCAATATCTTTTCACCGCTTTAATTCAACAACGGGATAGTTCAAACGTGGCCAATCATCCGCACGATCCACATCATGACCCACGTCAAGATTTATTTCCGACACATCAAAGTCAGGAAAGCAGGCACCTGACGATAGCCCGTAACCATGCCATCAGCGTTGATACGCGCCTTGCCGACCCGGTTGCGGAAACCGAAGACAATATCGATTTGCTCAGTTACTGGCACATCATCCTCAAGCGCAAATGGATGGTGCTTGGCGTATTGGGCATCATATTCCTGACCAGCCTTGTCGGTACTTTGCTGACTACGCCGATTTACCGGGCAACCGCGATCCTGCAAATCGAACGGCAGAGCATGCAAGTCATGGACGTGCAGGGCGTAACCCCGACCGAAGATATTTATGCCGATGACTTCTATCAAACCCAATACGAATTGCTGAAAAGCCGAGCATTGGCCCAACGCGTCGTATCGCAACTGGGTCTGGCGGAGTCGGGTGAACTGGAGCGCATGCGCCCCGGTTCGCCGTGGCAAAAAATAATGGGCCTGTTTGGCCGTGGAACGAATGACGGCAAGAATTCGCCACAGCAATCGACCAAACTTTCAGGCGCCGACAAGGCGGAAAAAGAAAACCAGCTTGCCGGCAGTTTTGCCGGCGGCATCAGCATCGAGCCGGTCAGGAATTCGCGCCTGGTGCGGATCAATTACGACAGTCCCGATCCCGCCTTTGCCCAAAAAGCGGCAAACGCAATCGTTGAAGGTTTTATTGCCAGCAATCTGGAACGCAAATTCGACTCTTCGGCCTATGCCAAAACTTATCTGGAAGAACGCCTCAAGGAATTGAAACTGAAACTGGAAGACTCCGAGCGCAAACTGGTCGAATTCGCGCAGAAAGAGGAAATCATCGGTACCAGCGGTGGCGAAAACAGCGGCACGCTGACCCAGCAAAGCCTGCAAACGCTCAATACCGCCTACGGCAAGGCGCAGGAAGACCGCATTCGTGCCGAATCCCGTTGGGCGCAGGCGCAGGTCAGCAGCGGCATCAGCCTGGCGATGGAGTCGGGCAACACCAATTTCATCACCACGCTGCAGGAAAGCCGCGGCAAGTTGATGGCGGAATATCAGGACAAGCTGAAACTCTACAAGCCGGCTTACCCGATCATGGTTCAATTGAAGGGCCAGATCGAAGAAATTGACAAGCAGATTGCAAGCGAGGCCGGTAATATCCGTGGCGCGATCCAGGCCCAATACCTGGCGGCACTGAAACAGGAAGGCATGCTGGCAGCGCAGATCAAGGGCTTGAAAACCGACGTGCTGGATCAGGAAGGTCGCAGTATCCAATACAATATTTTCAAACGCGAAGTGGACACCAACCGCCAGCTATACGATGGTTTGTTGCAGCGTTACAAGGAAATCGGCATTGCCGGCGGCATCGGGACCAACAATATGTCGATCGTTGACCGCGCACAGATGGGCGGCCAGTTCAAACCCGATTTGATGCGTAACCTGATGCTGGCCACGATGGTGGGTTTGCTTTTAGGTTGCTTGCTGGCATTGGGTTTTGAATATCTCGATGATTCGCTCAAGGCGCCGGAAGACATTGAAAAACAATTGGGACTTTCGATTCTTGGCGTTATCCCGAAACTGAAAGATCCGCAAACACCGACGACGGCGTTGATGGATTTGCGAGGTGCCTTTACCGAAGCGTACCGCTCGGTGCGAACCGCCTTGCAATTTTCAACCGACAAGGGCGTGCCTCGCGTATTGCTGATTACCAGCGCCTCGCCCGGAGAAGGTAAATCCACCACCGCACGCGCGTTGGCGCAAAACATTGCCGAACTCGGACGCCGGGTTTTGATCGTGGATTGCGATTTGCGTAATCCGTCGCTGCATCGCCATTTCAATGCGGATAATTCCACCGGCCTGACGAATTTCCTCGCGGGCGGCATGAAGCCGATGGATTTGATCCAGAAAACCAACATGCCGAATCTGTCGTATCTTTCGACCGGGCCTTTGCCGCCGAATCCGGCCGAATTGCTGATGGGGTCGAAGCTGGTCTCGTTCCTGACTGTGGCGGTAGAAAAATTCGACCAGATCATCATTGACGGCCCGCCAATCCTCGGTTTGGCCGATGCTCCGATTCTTGCCAATCGTGCAACCGCAACCCTGCTCGTGATCGAGGCCGGCGAAACCCGCGTTGCAGTGGCCAGGAACGCGATCAAGCGCATCTTCGCCGCGCGTGGACATTTAATCGGTGCGGTAATGACGAAATATAATGCCAAATTGCACTCCGGTTATGGCTACGGAGCGGGCGATTACGATTACTATTCCTACGGCGGCAACGATAAGCCGAAGGAACGCTTGACCAAGCAATGACGATCGCGGCGCTCGAGCAGGCACTCACCTTCATAAGTCGAACCGACTTGATCGCCACTGCCCGTCAGCAACCGTTGCCGAGCGGCGTCACCGAACTTTTGAAGATCAGCTCTGGCGACCAGGAAGCGTTGCTTGCGGCACAGGAAAGCTCCCGGCACTCGCAGGAAGATGTGCGCCATGCCGCCGAGTTTTACGTGCAACAGATTTTGTTTGCGCCCGATAGTGACCACTACCGCATATTGGGCGTCGATCCGGATGACGCGGAAGCAAAAATAAAACTGCATTACCGACTACTGGTTCGTTGGCTGCATCCGGATAAAAATTCGAGCGACTGGGAAGCGGTATTTTCGGAACGCATCAACCGGGCATGGCATGCGCTGCGCACACCGGAACGCCGGCGGCAGTATGATGAACAACTTTCAACAGCGCAGCCGCCTTCGCAAAATATGGTGGTTAGCCGCGAAATAAAGCCGGCCCATTGGCGGGAAAACAAATCCGATGCGCGCTTTTTGAGTGCGCGAACCATCAAGCGGCTTCCGGTTGCCGTTTTCAGCATGCTCGGTGTCGGTGCATTGCTGGCGCTTTGGTGGTTTAGCCAGATGCAACCGAACCTCGAGTCGCCTTCAGTCGCCGTAGAACAGGCAGCATTACCGGCGGTCGCTGCTGAAGTTCCGGTCGAACGGCAAACGCTTCCGGCAGAAAAGCCACTGCCGCTTGTCCAAACAACTGTCGTTGCAGATCCGGTGAACAATGTGGTGCCGGAACCAACGAAGCAGGAGATTCCGGTAGTGGCGGCAGCGCCCGTGCCATTGCCGATTGCCAAGACGGCAAAGCCCGTAACAGTGGTTGACGTAAAGCCGTCGATGCCGGCCGTGGCTTTGCAACAGAAAAAAACATCTGAAAAAACCAAATCGCAAACTGTGGTAAACGAAGTCGTCGCTACGTCGGTCGAAGAAGCCAGGCCAAACGGAAAACGTGGCCGCAAGACAAGGGCGAATGGTCCGGTCGCGAACAATGGTGATGCTGCCCCCAATACCGAAATCGCGGCAGTGGCCCCTGCAGTGGCAACAAAGGTTTCCAATGTTTCGGCCGAAACGGCAAGCGACGCTTTGGTGAAACAATTCCTGCAGCGGTTTTCGCGGGTTTATGAGGAGGGCGATTATTTTGCCCTGCATAATTTATTCACCCGTGATCTCGCCATTCTCGGTGCGCCGCCGCAACGAAGCGTGTTGCGAAGTTACCGTCAGCTTTTCGAAAACAGCGAAAGCCGCGAAATTTCCCTGGATCACGTTACCTGGCTTACCAGCGACGAACACATCGTTGTGATCGCCAGTTACCAGGCTCAAGTGATGCCGCGCGGAAAAGGCGAAGCACTTTCGAGCCGCGGCGATATTCGGCTCGATCTGCGGGTTGAAAACGGACAGTTGAGAATTATCCGTCTGCAGTCGGATATAAAAAATGGTTGATCGTACCGGCATGAACACCAGGTTTGCCGTGCGCATATTTTTTGTGTTGTTGCTGATTGGCCTTGCATGGCGGGTATTGAGCCTGGGCATGGCGGATGCAACAAGCCGTTCGAATCCGGAACTGGCCCTGCAGTGGCGACCGCAACATTCATCGGCGCTTTTTTTATTGGCCGAGCAGCAGGTAAAAAATCCCGGTTTGTCGGGGGAAGCCAAAAAAAATGCATTGGCGGCGTTGCGTGCCTATCCCTTTGAAGGAAGAGCCTACCGCGTTCTCGGGCAGCTTGCCGATGCCGAAAAAAAACCGGAGCTGGCTCTTTCCCTCTACCAAAACGCAGTTCGCTACAGTCCGCGTGATCTGGAATCGCATCGGTGGCTACTCAACCATGCGCTGCAGACGGAAAATGCCGATGCCGCGCTCCATCATCTGGACAGATTGTTGCGAATGCAGATCGATTTGCTGCCGCCGCTACTTCCGGTAATAGGCGGTTTGGCCGCGATGCCTCAAGCGCAGGCGGCTCTGATTAACACGCTGATCAAGAATCCGGCATGGCGCGAGCCTGCCATCAAGACCTTGATGGCGGAAAAAGGATCCGCGGAGCGATATGCCGTCTTCGTCAGTCGCCTGGAAAAAACCAAAGGTGGGTTAAGCGAGCAGGAACGGCAGGCATGGCTGAAAGCATTGAATCAAAACCGGCAATGGCAGTTGGCGTATTTGAGTTGGGCCAACCAGTTGCCGGCCGAAACCCAGCTTCAGCTAGGGAACCTGTTTAATGGCGGTTTCGAGAACCCGCCCCTTGGCAGTGAGTTCGATTGGCAGTTTGACCAAATTCCGGGCGCAAGCACCGATTTGGCCTTTCGTGAAGGGGCAGCAGGTACAAAAGCGCTCAGGATCCAGTTTGATGACCGTCGCATCCCGTTCAACGGCGTCCACCAGACTCTGGTGCTTCCGGCAGGGCGTTACCGTCTATCGGGCCAGGGCCTTGCCGATGACCTGAGGACCGAGCTTGGCCTGGTCTGGTCGATACGCTGCCTCGAAACGGGTATTGATCTTGGCGTGACCGAGCCATGGAAGGGCCGCAGCCAGGAATGGCGGGCCTTTACGATGGATTTCGAGGTTCCCGAAAGCCAATGTTCGGCACAACGCCTGGAATTAAAACTACCGGCACTGTTGCCTGCCGAACAGATGATAGGTGGCATAGTATGGTTTGATGCTCTAAGAATACAGAAAATTCAATAAGTTACTGAATAGTCCCCTAACTGGTGTGCCAGTATTTGCTTGCATCTCTGCTCGAAAGGCCGCTATCATGCCCGAGAGTACAAAACCGTCACTCGGAGTCCAGAAATGAAAAAATCAATCATTATTGCGTTATGCGCAACCAGCATCAGCTTCGCCGCTCTCGTGTCAGCACAAGAAGGTACAGGTGTTGCGATTCTCGATGAAATGAATGGCTCCGTGCTGGTCAATCAAGGCGAAAGATTCGTTGCTGCCACCGAAGGCCAATCGCTGAATCCCGGCGATCGTTTGATGGTTACCAAAACCGGCAACGCCGTTTTGGTCTTTGGCAAAGATTGCACCACCGAAGTGAAAGCCGGAACGATGGTAACTATCCCAGAACGTTCGATTTGCGACGGTGGCCAGTTGATTACCCAGTCCTTGGAACCAGGCGCAGGTACTGCTCCGGGTTCAAACACGGCAGGCACCGGTGCCGGCGCAACGGGTAGCGGCAATGCAGGAATTTACACTTTGGCTGGCGTAGCTCTCGCAATCGCCGCATACGAAATCAGCAAGAGTCCCTGATTTTTGTAGCATCAAATACAGTTGAATAAGAAGGCCGCCGAACAGCGGCCTTCTTTTTTGGAAAATCCTGCATGCTGAACCAGAAAATTGTTTTTTATCTTGCGCTGACGGTTTTATTGCTTGCGAGCCTGCTGGGCGGCGGCCAGGGTTTTTTCGGCGATGTGATTGCGCAGCTCGCAGCCGTAGCGTTGCTGATCGCCTGTTTGTTCAATTCCAAATCCGAGTTCCGAACGGCTTCCGGTACAACCCGGAGGCTGTCTTTCCTTTTTATCGCCGTCGTTGTCGCCGTACCGATCCTCCAGCTTTATCCCTGGCCAAGCACGGGTGAGTTTGCACTCGGCATGCAGAAAGACTTGCAGCAAACCGGCGTGAACCTTGCCGCCATCAGTTTGAATAAAACCTATGCTGCTGAGCGCGCATTGTTCAGCTTGCTGCCGGCCTGCGGCATCTTTATTGCCTGCCTGCAGTTGTCCAACCATTATCGTTATCGTCTTGTGATTGCTTTGGCGGTCATTGCGCTTCTCAATATACTTCTGGGTTTTTCCCAGTTGGCGCAGGGGCCCACAAGCGCGTTGCGTCTGTATGAAATCACCAACACGACCGAAGCCGTCGGTTTTTTCGCCAACCGGAATCATTACGCCAGCTTGCTGATGATGTGCATGCCGATATCCATTGCAGCCACTGCCTGGTGGGCGCACCAACGGGTATCGAGAACATCCGGCTCGCCGGTACTGATTATCGGCGGCATTTTATTTTCCATCCTCCTTATCCTGGCGATTGCCGTCGCGCGTTCCCGTGCCGGCCTGCTGCTTGGTGTACTCGGAGTCATGTGCAGTTTGCCGGCGATATTCGCATTGCCGCGCAGACCGGGCATGAAGCGCGTGTTGGCGGTCGTCGCGGTACTGGGCGTGATCGTTGCCGTCCAATTCGGCTTGGCGGGCATATTGCAGCGATTCGATCATGGCGTTGGCGACAACACGCGAACCGAAATGACCCGGATCAGTATCGAAGCTGGTAAAGCCTATGCCCCGATGGGATCGGGCCTGGGAACGTTCCGGCAAGCCTATGCGCCGTTTGAAGCAATGCACGAGGAAAGCATAGACCACACGCTGACCAATCACGCGCATAACGATTACGCGGAGCTCTGGCTTGAAGCCGGCTATCCGGCCCTGTTCGCGATGGCCATTTTCTGGCTGTTGTTTGTATTTTCCGGATTTCGCATCTGGTGGCAGCGAACACAATCCGATTCATTCGACGTTTTGTTTGCGCGCGTCGCATGGATCGGCGTTTTGATGGCGTTGCTGCATTCGTTTGCCGATTACCCGCTCAGGGCTACCGCAAATTCCACCGTATTCGCATTGTTGTTGGCCATTGCGATCGCTGCTGCGGCCGGAAACCGTTCAAGACAGGCGCTGCAATCCCGCGCGGATGCGCTTGAATAACAATCGAACGAAATTGCTTTCGCCATAACGCGCTTTCAAATACTCGCCATTCGGTATCAGTCGCTGCCTTAACCACCGTAGGCGCAGCCGTAACGTTGGAAACGCTGAAAAACTCATGCGCTGAATATAAAACCAGCCCTGCATCTTGCCGATTTGCATGCGTTCCTTTTTACTCGCCTTTTCGAGCGCGGCCGGAACGTCTTCGGGAATGGAAGTACCGAATTCCCGTTTCGTGGCTTGCAGGCCATCAAGACAAATGCCCGCGAATTTGCGATCTATCGAGACGTCGACAAGCATTTGCCATTCCGCCGGGCTGAATTGCGAAGCCAGCAAATGCAGGTCGTATAGCCACTTCAGGCAGTTCTCGGTGCCGTCGGACATGTTTTGAATACGATGCATGCAGGCATTGAAAAATGCGTGCACCGGCGACAAGCCACGCGCATGTGGCCCGAGTCGCGGCAATGCCATTGACGAAGCGTCCAATTCATCAAAATCGAATTGATAGGCGAACATCGGCGAACTCGAAAGCCGCCAGTGCAAATCGATTTCAAGACCGGTGCCCGCGTTGGAATCACGGACGCAGGTCTGCTCAAAACTGGTCAGGTCGCCCGCCATCGCCGGATCGCGAAGGCTGTATTGCATGGATTGCAGCAACCCGATTGCTTTGCGGGTTTCATCGTACGAACAAAACAACAAATCGATATCGCTGCAATCGCGCAGATGCGCCGATGGATATAACCAATAGGCCAATGCCGAACCTTTCAGCAGCAGCACCTTGATTCCAGCCTTCTGCAGGTTTGCCAGTATCCTGCGGCACTCCGCTTCGCGCATCAGGCTTTGCTGCGATTTTTTTCTTGCAAGTGCCGCAATGTGTTCCCGGAAGCCGGCAGGAATATCGACGGGTCCGGCAGCGGCATTAATGCGTTCGTGCAGCAGGGCAACCACGCCTTCCCGATTTATTTCATCGCAGATACTTTCATTTGACGCATCGCCGGGGAATACCCATCGGGGGTTGTCGCCACGCAGCATTGCGCCAAGCCATTCGCGAACCATGTGAACACGACCTTTTCAATATCGTTCAATCATAACCCGACGCCAAACGCATGCCTCGATTTCCCGCAAAACAGGTCTCGCAAGGTGCGCAAATAGTAGCATTAGGCTAAAGTGTGCAGGGTCGTTGAAGCCAGCGGCATCCCCAATCTTGCGAGGGTGAACATGCAGTCGGTAGAAAATAGTCGGATAGGTATTTTGGGTCTTGGCTATGTCGGCTTGCCGCTCGCGGTTGAATTTGGCAAACAGTTCGATACCGTCGGTTTCGATGTCAATGCCGACCGCGTGCTGGCACTTCGCGAAGGCCACGACGGCACGCATGAGATGACTGTTGATGACATTCGGCAGGCAACGCGTTTGACCTTCACCCACGCGAACCAGGATTTGAAATCCTGCAATGTTTTCATCGTGACCGTGCCTACGCCGGTAGACGACGTCAACCGCCCCGATTTCGAACCATTGATGTCGGCGAGCAATATTATCGGCGCGCATCTGAAAACGGGCGACGTGGTTATATACGAATCAACGGTATATCCGGGTACCACAGAAGAAGTATGCGTTCCGATTCTGGAGAATGCCTCCGGCCTGGTTTTCAACCGGGATTTTTTTTGTGGTTACAGCCCTGAACGGATCAACCCAGGCGACAAACAACGCCGGTTGGTCAATATCAAAAAAATCACTTCGGGCTCTACGCCGTCGGCTGCCGATTTTGTCGATGCGCTTTATGGAAAGATCATCGTGGCGGGCACTCACCGCGCACCGTCGATGAAAGTCGCCGAAGCGGCGAAGGTGATCGAAAACACCCAGCGTGACGTCAATATCGCATTGGTGAACGAGCTGGCAATGATCTTCAACAAGATGGGTATCGATACCCAGGACGTGCTTGAAGCCGCCGGTACCAAATGGAATTTCCTGCCTTTCAAGCCGGGCCTGGTCGGTGGTCATTGCATCGGCGTCGATCCGTATTACCTGACCCACAAGGCGACGGTATTGGGTTATCACCCCGAACTGATTCTGGCCGCGCGCCGGATCAACAGTCGCATGGGTCTGCACGTGGCGCACCAGGTGATGCGCCTGATGGCGAACAAGCGAATCCACGTCGTCGATTCGCGAATTCTGGTGCTCGGTTTGAGCTTCAAGGAAAATTGTTCCGACCTTCGCAATACCCGCGTCATCGACATCATCAATGAACTGCAGGCAGCGCATGCGCAGGTGGATGTTTATGACCCGAATGCAAACACCGACGAAGCAAAAGCCCTGTTGCAAATCGACTTGATTCCTTCACCGGCGCCGGGTACCTATGACGCCATCGTGCTCGCCGTCGGCCACTCGCTTTTCATCGATATGGGCGTGCAGGCCGTTCGTGCCTTTGGCAAGGAAACCTGCGTGATCTTCGACGCCAAGTCTGTGTACGGTAGCGAACACGTGGATGGACGCCTGTAATGCGAGAATATCCCCTCTCCCATGCTCTTCTTTTAATGGGGGAAGCCAGGGTGGGGGAAAACCTGCGGCAGCGTTTAATAGAAACCAGAATTCAAAATGTGGAAAACAAATGAGAAATTACGAAGCAAGAAAAAGAATTTTAGTCACCGGCGGAGCGGGGTTCCTGGGCTCGCATTTGTGTGACCGCTTGCTGGAACGCGGCGACGAAGTCGTCTGCGCCGACAATCTGTTTACCGGCAGCAAGCGCAACATCGAACACCTGCATTCCAATCCGCGTTTCGAATTCGTGCGGCACGACGTCACGTTTCCGCTCTATCTCGAAGTCGACGAAATCTACAATCTCGCCTGTCCAGCTTCTCCTGTGCATTATCAGCACGATCCGGTGCAAACCACGAAAACATCGGTACACGGCGCCATCAACATGCTCGGTCTGGCGAAGCGTCTTCGCTGCCGCATATTCCAGGCGTCCACCAGCGAAGTGTACGGCGATCCCTCCGTGCATCCGCAAACCGAAGCCTACTGGGGCAACGTGAATCCGATCGGAATTCGGTCCTGCTACGACGAAGGCAAGCGCTGTGCCGAAACCCTTTTCTTCGATTACCACCGCCAGCACGGTCTCGATATCAAGGTCGCGCGTATTTTCAATACCTACGGGCCGCGCATGCATCCGAACGATGGCCGCGTGGTGTCGAACTTCATCGTGCAGGCATTGCAGGGAAATCCGATCACGATTTTCGGCGAAGGCCAGCAAACCCGTTCCTTCTGCTATGTCGACGATCTGGTCGAAGGTTTTTTGCGTTTCATGAATACCGATGCCGGCTTCACCGGGCCGATGAATCTTGGCAATCCCGGTGAATTCACCATCCGGCAATTGGCCGAAAAAGTGATTGAGCTGACCGGCTCGAAATCGCAACTCGAATTCAAGCCTTTGCCATCGGATGATCCTTTGCAACGCAAGCCCGATATCAGTCTGGCGCAGGCAAAAATAAACTGGACTCCGGAAATACAACTCGAAGCCGGCCTGAAGAAAACCATCGCCTATTTCGATGCGCTGCTGGCCGGGCAATTGTGATGCACGCTTGCCCGTGTTGAATCCGAAAACCGGGTTGGCCTCGACGTGTCGCTGAAAGATTCCGCCAAAAAAGCCATTCTCTGGTCGGCAGGTTTGAACCTGTTCCGCGACGGGCTCCAGTTTGTCCAGATGCTGGTCATGGTGCGCTTGCTCGATCCGGACATGTACGGCATGGCCAACTATGGCAGCACGCTGATCGGTTTTATCGGACTGGTTTCTTTTCAGCATATCTCCGCGCATATCGTCCAGGTACGCTCGAAAGACGATGTCGATTACGACCAGCATTTCACGTTCGGGATGTTCCTCAATCTGGGCCTGTTCGTGTTGACCAATCTGATTGCATTCGGAGCGGCCTATGTAGGCCAATACGCAAAAATGCAGCCGATATTGCATGTGCTTTCATTTACTTTTCTTTTCAGCGTGCCGATGGACTTGCGCCAGCGCATGCTGGAACGCGAACACCACTGGGAAAAATTGCGTCCTCTGCAGATGGCGATGATGGTGGTCTCCGTCGTTGCCGGCATTTCAATGGCGCTTGCCGGCGCCGGCGTTTATGCATTGATCGTGCCCGGCATGCTTTCGATGCTGGTTTTTTCCTACGATCTTTTCATCGTGCTGAAGTGGCGGCCGCGCTGGACCTGGGATCGCCACATGTATCGCGATGCCATCCAGTTTGGATTGAATCGCATGGCTTCGAACGCGATGAACAGCATTCGCAAGATGACTGAAAGCACGGCCATCACCCATTACTTCCAGTTTTCCGGTTTGGGCATATTCGGTCGCGCCGAAGGTCTGTCGAACATGTTCTGTGCGCGAATAGGGCAGCAGGTGGTGGCGGCACTGTATCCGATCATTACGCGGGCAGACCCGGCCACCGAACGTTTCCAGAAAATTTCGGGTTTGGTATTGCGTAGCGTCGCCTGGGTCATCATTCCGATCGCGGTGCTGTTTTCGCTGGAAGCCAGTGCGATAACCACCCTGTTGTACGGCAACAAATGGAATTCGGTGATCGACATCCTGCCCTTGGTGATGTTCGTCGGCGCTGCGCAAACCATGGGGGGCTGCGTCTATTCCTTGCTGCTTGCCAATGAGGCGCGCCGGCAATGTATTCGTTCGGATGTGTTCGCGATGTTGCTGATCGTTGCCTGCGTGCTGTTGCTGATGCCGATGGGCATCAAGACTTATCTTGTGGGAGCCAGCGCAGCGCATGTCGTGATAGGCATCGTGTTGTGCACTTTGCTTGTCCGTACCCGCGGCGTGCAAATGGCAAGCCTACTGACGGCATTATTGCCCCCGTTTCTGGCAACGGCCCTTTCCGCAGCCGCAGTGATTTTGGTGCGGAACAATATTCAAATGCCGGCGCAAATAATCCTGCAGGCACTGATTGCCGGCACACTATTCGGCGTGATTTATGTATTGGCAATTCGGCAGTTTTTCCGCGATCATTTGCGTGAATTGCTCGACTATATGCCGGCCGGCCGATTCGCGAAGAAAATACTGGTGCTGGCATGAATAAGCGGAAACATTTTCGTAACGGGGAAATTGCTTGAAACTGTTGTTCATCCTGCCCGAATATTTGCCGCATTCCGGCGGCGGCATCATCACGTTTTACCGTGCACTGTTGCCCCAATTGGTGGCAATGGGGCATGAGGTGCGGGTCATTGTCGGCAGTGCCATGTTCGCCGAAGCAAATCGCAATCCTGTTATCGTCGACGGCGTCCAGGTTGAATCGCTGGATCAGGCATTGCGCGACAAGTATCACGAACAATTCCAGATGTACGCGTCCATGCCCTGGTTGCGTAAACACCTCGCTGCCGCCTGGGCCATTTGCGAGCAAGCCGGAAGAGGCGAAGGCTACGATCTGGTCGAAGCCACCGATTGGGGACTGTTATTCGTGCCCTGGGCGCTGGAACAATCAGCGCCATTACTGGTTCGCCTGCACGGCAGTATCGGGCAAATCGACATCCACGATCCCGTCGCCGGAGAAGAAGCGCAGGGGCAACTCATACGCCTGATTGAACGTCAGGCATTGTCCTGCGCCAATACCGTGCAGACTTACAGCCCTGCCAATGCCTCGTTTTGGGAGGCCCAAACAGGGCGTGACGTCGATTGTCTTTATCCTGCATGGCAAGCATTCGCGAATGCGCGGGGAAAAATCGACAGAAGTGAACGGGGCCTTGTGCTGGGTCGCTTGCAACGCTGGAAGGGACCGCAAGTCTTGTCCGAAGCATTGCTTGCCCTTGGCAATGAAGCACCGGTCATCGAATGGATGGGCCGTGATTCTGCCTATGACACTCGTCTGCGTACAACAGGTCAGTATCTTGCACAAAACTTCCCCTCCGTCTGGCAACAGCGTTTATTGCATTGCCCGCCACAAACACCGGAAGTGGCTGCCGCCAGACAAGCGGCTGCTGCATTTGCCGTCGTGCCTTCATCCTGGGACGTATTCAACTTCACTTGCGTTGAAGCGATGGGTCAGGGAATTCCGGTTATTTGTTCAACAGGTGCCGGTGCCAGCAGCCTGATTGTTGATGGCGTGAACGGGTTTGCATTCGAAAACGGAAATCCCCATGCGCTGGCCAATGCGATAACCCGTTGTCAGTCGATGACAGAATCGCAGCGTGTTGCGATGGCGGATGCGGCAATGGCAACCGTCGGCAGGGAACTGAATCCTAAGCGGGTCGCCGAAAAATACCTGCGTGCCTACGAAGCGACCGCAAGGAAATCGCGGCAACCGCTCGCACATGAAAACTGGCTGCGCCGTGCCTGTGCCCCTGTCGAGAAACACGTCGAACCATTTTCGTTCCTGGACAATCTGCCCCTGAAGGACTTGATGCGCTATGTCTGGCAACGCGGCAAGAAAAAACTATCGCCATGAATAACGAAGTCCGCAACGGAAAACTGGCTTTGTGCATTCCGTCCTACAACGCCGAGAAGTTTTTGCCGCGCCTGCTCACATCGGCAAGGCAGCAGGAAATTCCTTTCGACGAAATCCTGGTGTACAACGATTGCAGCACCGACGCTACCGCCGAAGTCGCCAGGCATTTCGGCGCTACCGTGGTAAGCGGCGAAAAAAATGTCGGTTGCAGCGGCGGCAAAAACCGGCTGCTACATGAAACGATTTGCGAATGGATCCATTTCCACGATTCCGACGACGATCTGAAGCCCGACTTCACGACACTCGCAAAAAAATGGATCGTGAAACCCGATGCGCCCGATGTCGTTTTATTCAATTATGAAAATAGAAACTACGAAGACGAAGGTCTGTTGATGCTGCGTGAATTCGACGCGGCTGCGTTGCAAACCGATCCTGCCCGTTATGCCATCCGGAACCAGATCAATCCCTATTGCGGCCTGTATCGGCGCGAAGCGCTGTTGCGCGTTGGCGGTTACGACGAAGACCCGGCCGTGCTTTACAACGAAGACTGTCGCTTCCATATGCGGCTGGCATTTTCCGGTTTGAGTTTCGACGTCGAACCCCAGTTTGCCGTGATCAACCTGGAACGCGAGGGCTCCATGTCCGGCGCCAACAAGGAAAAATGCGCCCGCGCCCGATTGGCCGTATTGCAAAAAGCAGCGCAGGAAGCATCGCCGAATCTGCGCCGGGAAATAGGACTGGAAGCCTGGTTGAATGCCCGGCATCTCGGTGCTTTCAAAGCCTGGGACGCCATGAATAAGGCAATCGATCTGGCGAAGAAAATGGGGGTCGCCATTCCGGAAGAAGAAGATAAAGCCATCCTGAAAACATTCGCATGGCTGGCACCGAAACTCGGCTTCAGACTGCGTGCGCAATTCGTGGCACGGCGAGATGGAAAATAATCCCGTGATCAACAATCCGCTCGTCTCGGTCGTCATTCCCTGCTACAACGCCGAACGCTGGATTGTCGAAACGCTGGAATCGGTACGAAACCAGACCTGGAAAAATATCGAGATTATCGTCGTCAACGACGGCTCGAAGGACAAAAGCGGCGAATGGGTCAAGGCGTTCGGGTTCCCGTCGCTGACTTTGATCGAACAGGAAAACAGGGGCCAAACGGCCGCGCTCAATGCCGGCTTGGCCGCAGCGCGTGGCGACTATATCCAGTACCTTGATGCCGACGACTTGCTGCATCCGGACAAGATCGAAATACAGCTCAGACGCCTTGTCGGGAATCCCGATTGTCTGGCATCGGCAGAGTGGATTCGCTTTAACGATAAAACCGACGGACTGGTTTTCAAGCCGGACGATACCTGGCAAGACCTTGAGCCGATCGAATGGCTGCTGAAGTCCTGGAAGACGGGCGGCGGCATGATGTTTCCGGCGATGTGGTTATTGCCAGCAGACATCGCAAGAAACATTGGCCCGTGGTCGGAAGAACTGACATTGAATAATGACGCCGATTATTTTGTCCGTGCAATTCTCGCTTCGAAAAAAATTCTGTTTTGCCCCGGAGCAAAAACCTACTACCGTTCCGGAGTGACAGGCAGCTTGTCCGGACTGAAATCCGAAAAGGGCTGGGTATCGCAGCAAAAAGTGCTTGAAAATTCCGAATCGTATTTGCTCGCTGCCGAGAATTCGGACAGGACCCGGCGTGCGGTTTCCATGTTGTGGCAGCGTTTCGCGCACGCCTGTTATCCCTATTCCAGCAAGCGGGGGAATGCGGCGATGGCGCATGCGGAGCAATTGCATTCCGACCGGCTGCAGGCCGAAGGTGGCGCATTGTTCAGGTTGATCTTCAAGGTGGTCGGTTGGAGAGCCGCCTTGCTGATGCAGAAAAAGTATTACCGTCTTCGCTACAAGCAAAACTGACATCGGGAATCAAATGCAAAACGGGCGGAAACAATGAAAAAGATCTTTATCGATGTAGGCGGTTACGAAGGCGACGCAAGCCTGGCTGCGCTGGATCCGGCATTCGGCTTCGACAGGATCTATTGTTTCGAACCGGTGAAAAAATGCGCCGATCATATTAAAAACCGGATACCCGATCCGAAGGTGGAAGTGATTCACGCAGCGTTGGCCGACTTCGAGGGCGAAGCCAATTTGTTCGGCCCCGGTACGGTTGCCGGATCGATGTTTTCCGATCACCAGCACGTAGACAGCACAAGAACGGAAACCTGCCGCGTGATACGCGCCACCGACTTTATCAAACCGTTTATCGACGACAACGACGAAGTTTATGTGAAGCTGAATTGCGAGGGCGCCGAAGTTCCCATCGTGCACGATCTGCTGATGTCGGGCACATTCGTGAATTTGAAGAACGTATTGCTCGATCTCGACGCCAGAAAAATTCCGTCGCTGGCGGAACGGTTGGATATCATCGAATCGGAACTCGCGAAAATCCAGAACCGCAACTGGTATTACCCGGAAGAAGTGCAATACGGCCAGCAATGCACTTTCGGCGGAATACGAAACTGGCTGTTCGTCGCAGGCGCGGGTGCTTCGGGGCTATCAAGAAAGGCGGCCAGCTTTCGTTACAATCTCAGCCTGTGGAACAAGCATGAATTCCGCGGCTATTACAAGTTTTTGCTGGTGAGGCTGTTGCCCGGATGGCTAATGAATTTCTACTACAAGCACGTACGCCCTAAAATCTACTCACCTGTTACCTGAATTGCCATTACGTGCGAGCGATAAGAATGAATTTTCTGTACATGTCTCCAATGCCAGA
>CAZPCE010000010.1:0-5986 GCA_964584915.1 uncultured Arenimonas sp.
GCCATGCGATCAGTTATCACCGTTATTCGCGTTTGTCCGAAGATTTGGGTCTGACGCCGGAACAGGTCGAACAAAACCTGATCTACAACGACCAGAAGATCGGCGAAACGATGAATACCGGCATGAATGCCGCCGATGCCACCGCATGGCTTGGCAAGGCTCCACCTGATCTTAGCGTGGAGGCTCGTGCCAAGGCCCAGGGCGCAGATTGGATATACAACTATCTAACCTCGTTCTATGTTGATGAAGCACGTCCGACGGGCTGGAACAACACGGTATTCCCGGGTGCTTCCATGCCGCATGTGTTGTGGGAACTGCAAGGTATCCAGCACGCCAAAACCGAGCCCAAGCACAAGAATGCAAAGGGTGAGGCGGAAGCCTGTGAAATGGGCGAATACAAAGGCGAATGCATCATCGGCTTCGAGCTGTCCGAACAACCAAAGCCGCGTATGTCGCCGGAAGAATTTGACCGTGTTGCCAAAGACATCACCGCATTCCTTGCCTATGTCGGCGAACCCAATGCGGCAAAGCGCGAATCGACCGGTGTCTGGGTTGTGCTTTTCCTGGCCTTCTTCACCTTCCTGGCGTATTTGCTGAAAGTGGAATTCTGGCGCGACGTGCACTAATCGTTTCCGCACCAAATAAAAAAACCGTCGAATGGATATTCGGCGGTTTTTTCGTTTCTGCGCCCATGGTCGCCGCTTTTGCGCCTGTAAACGTTACTTCTTGTAACAAAGGCTTGCGAAAGCTGTACTGTTTGGGGCAACGTAAGCATTCGGGTTGTTGGCAGGGGGCCAGCCGCTGTTGCTGATGAGGGAAGCCCATGGTTACCAGTGTTCGTTTACGCAATACCCTAAGCCTGTTTTCAGCTCGTGATTGCGTGGTCTGCCATCGTGTACGCCTGGTGCTGGCAGCCAAGGGCGTCAGCTACGAATTGATTCCGGTCGATCCCGGAAATCCTCCGGAAGATCTCGTTGATTTGAATCCCTACCATTCCGTTCCGACCCTGGTTGAGCGGGATCTCGTTTTGTATTCAGCCGGCGTGATCAGCGAATATCTCGATGAACGTTACCCGCATCCGCCGCTGATGCCGGTAGATCCGCTTTCACGCGCCCGTATTCGTCTGGCGATGCAACGCGTCGAGCAGGACTGGGTGCCGCAAGTTCAAACCATGCAATCGGGCACTAAATCGCAGGCTGAGACGAGTCGCAAACGCATGAAGGAATTGCTGATGCAATCCTTGCCGCTGTTCAAGGCTTCGAAGTTCTTCCTGAATCCGGAAATGAGCTTGGCCGACTGCGCTCTGGCGCCGATCATCTGGCGATTGCCCAGTTTGGGCGTCGAGCTGAACAAAGACCTGAAAATTATCGACGATTACGGCATGCGCATATTCCGTAACCCGGGTTTTATGCGTAGTCTTACGCCCGAAGAAAAAGTATTGCGCGAGTTGAATTAGTGTCGGATAAAAACACGCCCCCCGTTATGACGTCCAACCGACCGTATTTGTTGCGGGCGCTGTACGAATGGATAAACGAAAACGGCATGACCGCACACCTGCTTGTGGACGCCACGCGCGAAGGCGTGCAGGTGCCTCGATCGGCAGTGAAGGACGGCCGTGTGGTCTTGAATGTCGCTGCGCGTGCCGTAGCGCATCTGGACTTGAGTAACCGCGAAGTACGATTCATGGCGCGTTTTGGCGGCGTCAGCCAATCGGTGATCGTGCCGATGGCCGCAGTGCTTGCCATCTATGCGCTCGAAACCGGGCAGGGCATGATGCTGCCCGATGACGGCATCATGATGCATGAAGAAAATCCGGACGATATGCCGGATCCGCCGGACAGCACGACCGAAGGCCCGAAAAAGAATGTTTCGCATTTACGGGTGGTGAAATAGCTTCAGGCCTTAAATGTAAATTTACTGATGGCTTACAACGCTCTCGTCATCTTTTGGCATCGGCCCTACCAAACCCACCAATTCGGTACCTAATAAAACTACGTGACCGGCATAACGGTCATCGCCATTGTGCGAGTACTCGAAACGGAATTTTCGCTCCCAACCCAGCCAGCCATTGCTGCCCCGGCGCAGTCGAATGGCAATCATGTGCGCGCTCTGGTCGAGCCACTGCACGCCGGCCCGTTGGCAGGCGCGCTGTCCATAAAGTAGTGCAATTTCAGCGGCGGAGCGGCCCGAAGACCAGAAAAGTCCGGCCGGAATGGCCAGAATCATGAGTATCAATATCGTATCCATGCCGCCAGTGTGTGTAAGCTGGGGTGAATGGGCAAGGGCTACCCCCTGCCGATTTTGCTCAAGCACAGATAAGATACGGGGCAAGAGCCGAGATTTGGCCCTCAATAATTCGCAGGAGAGCGAGAATGAAGCTGGTTTTTCCCAATGGTGAACATGGACAAGTACTGTTAAATCCCGGTGTGAACCGCATCGGTTCCAGCGCAGAAGCAGCGGTTGTTCTCACAATGCCAGGCATTTTGCCGGAACACTGTGCAATCCATGTCACGCAAAATGGCGCGAATTTACAGGTGCCATCGGGTGCCGGCCCGGTCGAAGTCAATGGCAAGGTGGTCGCGGACCTGATGGCATTGCGTCCGGGCGACAATTTATTGATCGGAACCGTACAGGCGAAATTCCTGATCGTCGAAGTGGCAAAAAGTGCCGCGGTGGCCAGCGGCAATCCGGATGAAGATTCCGGCGCTACCCGTGTCCGCATGGCGGTTCCAAAATATGTGTTGCGCGGTGTTTCGGGTGCGGTATTCAGCAAAGTATTTCCGGTCACCGGTCCGGTCGTGATCGGCCGCGCTGCCGAATGCGACATCTCGGTTCCTGCCGATGAGATTTCGCGCCGCCATGCCCTGGTCAAACCAACGCCGGACGGTTTGTCGGTCGAAGATCTTGGTTCCTCGAACGGCACCTACATCAACAACAAGCGCGTTCAACATGGCTTCCTGAATCCCGGTGACGAGCTGCGCCTCGATGCCGTGCGTTTCATCTTGGTCGCCCCGGGCATGGAAATGAATGCACCGACCGCACAGATGAAAGCATCGCCGCCGGTAAAATCTTCAAGCAACAGCGGCGGCGGTAATCCGTATGCCAAATACATTGCCGGCATGTTGATACTTGCGGCGATTGCCGTGATCGTACTGTTGGTCATCAAGAAATAGTTCTCGACATCGTTCTGCAAAAAAGCCCGCGTGAACAACGCGGGCTTTTTTTGTTTTGGTTGGGTCAAGGCTTTTACAAGGAAAATCGCAATTGGCGGACAGCGTAGGGCCGAGCACCGAATTACGCGTATTTGCCGAGCTTCATCGAAAAATCGATCGCGTGCACATGCTTGGTCAGCGCGCCGATCGAAACATAATCCACGCCGGTAGCGGCAATTTCGGCGAGCCGTTCGAAAGTGACCGAGCCCGATACTTCCAGCGGGATTTTGCCGGCGGCAATCTCGACCGCTGCACGCATGTCTTCCAGTGAAAAATCGTCGATCAAAATCCTTGTGCATCCGGTGCTCAGGGCTTCGTGCAATTGCGTCAGCGATTCCACTTCGATGATCAAAGGCAGACTCGGAAACCGAGCTTTCGCCTGTGCGGCAGCCGCCGTCAGAGAGCCTGCTGCGTGAATGTGGTTTTCTTTCAGCATCACGGTGTCGTACAAGCCCATGCGGTGGTTCACGCCGCCGCCTACGCGCACGGCGTATTTCTGCGCCTGGCGCAGGCCCGGAATGGTCTTGCGCGTATCCAGCACGCGTGTGCGGGTTCCCTGCAAGGCATTGGCATAACTCGCGGTGACAGTTGCAGTGCCCGAGAGGGTTTGCAGGAAGTTCAATGCGGAACGCTCCGCCGACACCATCGCGCGCGAGCTGCCTTCAAAAGTGCAGATGACATTTACCGGTTCAACGGTATCGCCTTCATTCACATGCCAGTGGATTTTTACGTTCGGATCGAGCGCTTTCAGGCAGGCGTCAAACCAGGGCCGGCCTGCGACGACGCATTTTTCCTTGCATAGGACGTAGCCTTCGGAAATGTGGTCGGGTAGCAGCGCAGCGGTGACGTCGCCACCGGCAACGTCTTCGGCAATGGCGGTACGAATGTTTTCATCGATGATGTTTTGATCGGGCGGCGTAAAATTCATCAAAACCTCATCGCGGAAAATCGGCGATTTGCGAGGTGGCAATGCCCTCGTCTTCGAGCAGTACCGGAATGTCGTCTTCGATCCGGTAAATCATTTTGTGGTCGCGGGTTATCAACGCCTGTTTCAATAATAGCGTTTGCGCAGTTTCATCGTTCTTGCGCACATTGCCGCTGCCGATTGCCGTGTTCAAGGCATTCAATTCGGCACTATTGACCATCGCCAATGGCTGTTTGCTGATGGGGCAGCATAAAATATCCAGTAATTTTCGATCCATGGGCCGTGCTCCTGTGCTCAGATATGAATAGAATAGCCTTTTGGGGAAAGCAGACGCTATGAGTCCAGCAAATTCACCTCTAGTCGGCGTCGTGATGGGGTCCCGGAATGACTGGGACACCATGCAGCATGCGACCCAGCGCCTTGAACAAATGGGCGTGGCCTATGAAGTACAGGTCGTTTCCGCGCATCGAACGCCGGACTTGCTGGTCAGCTACGCGAAGTCGGCCGTCGGCCGCGGACTCAAAGTGATTATTGCCGGAGCCGGTGGCGCCGCCCACTTGCCGGGCATGTTGGCCTCGATGACGACACTGCCGGTACTTGGCGTGCCGGTGCAAAGCAAATCCCTGAATGGACTGGATTCCCTTTTGTCGATCGTGCAAATGCCTGCAGGCGTTCCGGTGGCGACGTTTGCGATTGGCGCAGCCGGTGCCGCCAATGCCGGATTATTTGCCGCCTCGATTATTGCGCTGGAAAATCCGACCGTGCGCGATAATCTGAATGCCTTCCGCGCCAAACAAACCCAGGATGTGCTGGATCACAACGATCCACGACTGCCATGACAAAGATCGTCGGTATTCTCGGTGGCGGGCAGTTGGCCCGCATGTTGGCTCTTTCGGGTGCACCGCTCGGGTTGCGCTTCCTCGTTCTGGATAATACTTCCGATGCCTGTGCCGGCCAATTTGTGCCGATGGTCGTCGGTGATTATCGCGATGAAAATGCATTGGCCGAATTTGCATCGAAAGTGGATGTCGCCACTTTCGATTTCGAGAATGTTCCCTCCGAAAGCGCGCAATGGCTAGCCGAACGAATTCCGGTTTTCCCAAGCCCGCGCGCATTGGCAATCGCGCAGGATCGTTTGGCCGAAAAAAACCTGTTTCGCGAATTGGGTATTTCGGTGGCGCCGTTTGCCGACATTGATTCGCTGGACGGTTTGCAAAAAGCGATCGGGCAAATCGGCATGCCCTGCATTTTGAAAACCCGCCGTTTGGGTTATGACGGCAAGGGCCAGTTCCGCATCAAAACCGCCGAGGATATTGATTCCGCCTGGAATGCTCTCGGAGCCCAGGCTGAAAAAGTCGGTTTGATTCTTGAAGGCTTCGTCGCTTTCCAGCGCGAAATTTCGGTGGTTGCCGTACGTGGCCGCGATGGCGAGTTTCGCGCTTGGCCGCTGACGGAAAACTGGCACGAGAATGGCGTGCTGTCCGCCAGCCTGGCGCCGGCTACCGATTGCGAAAGTCTGCAAGCCAATGCATTGGGTTATGCCAAGCGCGTTGCCGAGTCGCTCGAGTATGTAGGCGTGTTCGCTCTCGAACTGTTTTTGAAAGACGGCGAACTGTTCGCCAACGAAATGGCGCCGCGCGTCCATAACTCCGGTCATTGGACAATCGAAGGCGCGGAGACATCGCAATTCGAAAATCATTTGCGCGCGGTGCTTGGTTTGCCGCTTGGCAGCACAGCAGCCATTGGCACCAGTTGCATGTTGAATTGGATTGGCGAAATGCCATCGGCAACTCCCGTACTGAAAAATGCCCATGGCCATTGGCATGACTACGGCAAGCTGCCGCGCGAA
>CAZPCE010000010.1:5996-25698 GCA_964584915.1 uncultured Arenimonas sp.
TTAATGTCCATTCACAAACTTCATCAGTGTTCGTTTTGCCAAAGGCAGAAAAGTCGGGCATGCGACCTTGCGTGCCGATTCGCATGCCGAATTATTTGAAGCGCTTAAACAGGTCGGCTCCGATCTGAATCGCAAGGCGCAAGTGGAAGCGCCGATATCGAGATTGAAACTGTAGGAGCGACGGAAGTCGCGATCGGGCATCTATAGTACGTATCGCGACTTCCGTCGCTATTAAAAAAAGCCGGGCATTGCCCGGCTTTTTGTTTCGATAAAATATAGTCGTAGGCGTATCCCGACTTCCGTCGGTCCTACGCCATCTGCGCAGCTACAAATTCCCAGTTCACGATGTTCCAGAACGACTCGACGTATTTCGCGCGGGCATTGCGGTAATCAATGTAGTAAGCATGTTCCCAGACATCGCAGGTCAACAATGCTTTATCGGAACCCGTCAAAGGCGTGGCGGCATTCGGGGTGCTTACCAGGCCTAAGGAACCATCCGGACGTTGAACCAGCCAGGCCCAGCCGGAACCAAAGGTGGTCAATGCGGTTTGGGTAAATTGTTCTTTGAACGCGGCAAAGGAACCGAACGCTTTATTGATGCCATCCAGCAGTGCGCCGGTGGGCTCGCCGCCGCCGTTTGGCGACAGGCAATTCCAATAGAAAGTATGGTTCCAGATTTGCGCGGCGTTATTGAACATGCCGCCTTGCGATTTACGAATGATGCTTTCCAAGTCCGCGTCTTCAAACTCGGTGCCCTTGATTTGGTTATTCAAGTTGGTGACATAGGTTTGATGATGCTTGCCGTAATGGAAATCGATGGTTTCGCCGGAAATGGTTGGCTCCAGCGCGGTACGGTCGTAGGGAAGGGCGGGTAAGTCGATGGCCATTTCAATCTCCGGCAATAGGGTTTGGGGTCTAACGAAGCTATAATTCTACCTAATGCGGCCGATGTCTGTGTCCGCCACCTCTTATGGAGATACAAATGAACGAGATCAACGATCGAATCAAGGCCACGGTAGAAGGCCATCCCATTGTTTTATTTATGAAAGGCACGCCGCAATTCCCGATGTGCGGTTTTTCCAGCAAGGCCAGCCAGGCATTGAAGCAAGCCGGCGCCAGCAGCTACCACACCGTCAACGTGCTGGAAGATCCCGAGATCCGCGCCAACTTGCCTCGTTATTCCGATTGGCCGACGTTCCCGCAATTGTTCGTCAATGGCGAATTGATCGGCGGCTGCGATATCACGATGGAATTGCTGGAAAGCGGCGAGCTGGCAAAACTGGTTGCCGAGGCACAGAAGAACGCATGATCGCAATGCCTTCGCCGGCTGCCGATGCTCTGAAAGGCCGAGTCATTCTTGTCACTGGCGCGCATGGCGGCCTCGGTGAAGCCAGCGCGAAAGCCTGCGCTGCTGCCGGCGCCAGCGTGGTTTTGCTCGGGCGCAAAGTGCCGAAATTGAACCGCACCTACGATGCCGTTAAAAAGCTGGGCCCCGAACCGGCCATGTATCCGCTGGATATGGCCGGTGCGCATCCGGCCGACTATGAAACGATGGCTGACAAGATCGTTGCCGAGCTGGGTGGTTTGCACGGCGTTTTGCATTGTGCGGTGGAGTTCAAGGGGCTCGCACCACTCGAAACGATTGATCCGGATGATTTCGTCAAGCAATTGCATGTCGGTTTGACGGCGCAATGGCTGCTGACGCAAGCCTGTTTGCCGCATCTGAAAAAACACGACAGTGCCGTGGTTTTCATCGGCGATGAATTGCATCGCGTGAACAAGGCCTACTGGGGTGCTTACGGCATTGCGAAAGCCGGTCTGCACGGGCTGATGAACATGTTGCATGATGAAACCGAGAACGGTCCCGTGCGCATTTCGATGTTGCAGCCTGGGCCGATGCGTACCTCGATTCGCAGCCGGGCCTTTGTCGAAGAAGCGGCGACACACTGCCCCTCTCCGGAAAAATACGCGCCTGCCTGCGTTCATTTATTATCCGAAGCGGGGCGCGAATATCGTGGCCAGGTTTTTGCACCGAGAGTCTGACTAGATGACCACCATTTCCGCTGCCTTGCTGCTTTTTCTGATTCTGGATCCACTGGGAAATATCCCGGTGTTCCTGAGCTTGCTCAAACCCTTGCCATCGAAACGCCGGCGCTGGGTTCTGGTGCGCGAGCTACTGATTGCGCTTGGCGTGCTATTCGTCTTTTTATGGGCAGGCCGTTATGTATTGGCCGCCATGCATCTGCGGCAGGAGTCGGTCAGCATTGCCGGCGGGATCGTACTGTTCCTGATCGGCCTGAAAATGATATTCCCCAGCCCTGAGGGCATGTTTGGCGAAGCGGAAGAAGGCGAACCCTTTATCGTTCCGATGGCGATCCCCTTGGTAGCGGGTCCTTCCGGCATGGCGGCCGTCATGTTGTTCAGCACCCAATATCCCGACCGCATGTTTGACTGGAGTTTGGCACTTTTCGCGGCCTGGCTTGGTACGGCCGTTATCCTGCTGTCGGCAACAAGTCTGTACAAGTTACTAGGCAAGCCGGTGCTGATAGCGGTGGAGCGCCTCATGGGCATGCTTCTGGTAGCCATTTCGGTGCAAATGTTGCTGGATGGGGTCGTCGCCTATCTTAAAGTCGGGCATTAAGAATTGCCCTCAACTTCCTGAATCAATAGGTTCGTCGACAAAGCTCGAAAAATGACACGCAGCGCACGTTTTTTTTACTGTCATAAAGCTGCCATACGCTAGGGTTAGCATGTTAAACTCTTGTTATTGTTAGGACTCGGGGATAAGGCTCCTAACAAGACTTCAATTCACAACAGTGGCATTGAGGTCGTACAGATGCTCCATAACTCAATGTCTCTACTTTTGTTTACATCTAGGGTTTAAAACTATGACCAACCATAATCGGGTACGTATCTCGAAACTTGCCATCGGACTTGCCATCGCGCTTGCCGCTGCTCCAGTTTTCGCACAAAACACCACATCTGCTCTCGGCGGACGCATTTCGAGTACGAGTGGTCAGCCAGTTTCAGGCGCTGAAGTCACCATCGTCCACACCGAATCGGGTTCGATCAGCAAGGCAACCACGGATTCCGAAGGTCGTTACATCGCACGCGGTCTGCGCGTTGGAGGTCCTTACACCATCACCACCACCAAAGACGGCAAAACCGAAACACGCGAAGGTGTGTATCTGGAACTCGCCGAAACCGGCAATGTCGATATCAAGTTTGCCGACGCCACCACGCTGGAAGCCGTGCAGGTAACCGGTACGCGCGCAGCCGAAGTTTTCGATTCGAAAAAAATGGGTGCAGGCACCAGCATCAACCGCGAAAAATTGAACACCTTTGCCTCGATTCAACGCAACCTGCAGGATTACGCACGTCTTGATCCACGCCTGTCGCAAACCGACAAAGAGCGCGGCGAAATTTCCGCCGGTGGTCAAAATAGCCGCTTCAACTCGATCACGATCGACGGTGTTGCCACCAACGACACCTTTGGTCTGGAAGCCAACAACCTGCCGACTGCCAAGCAGCCGATCTCGATTGATGCCATTCAATCGGTGCAGGTCAACATCTCGAATTACGACGTGACGCAAAAAGGTTACACCGGCGCGAACATCAACGCCGTAACCAAATCCGGTACTAATGATTTCAAGGGTTCCGTTTATTACGTATACCGTAACGACAGCATCTCCGGTGACCGCTACAATCGTTCGACCGGTTTGTATGCAGAACCTGCGGATTTCAAAGAAGACACGAAGGGTTTGACCTTCGGTGGCCCGATCTGGGAAGACAACTTGTTCTTCTTCGTCAGCTACGAAGAACTCGCCAGTACCCGTTCGACGCCGGCCTTTGGCCCGTTGGGTAGCAGTCTGCAAAACGTTGCCATTACCCCAACCGAACTCGCCGGTGCGCAAAACATCGCACAAAGCACATACGGTATCGATATCGGTGGTCCTACGGCAGACGCCGCAGAGTTGGCCGTCAAAGATTCGCTGATCATGTTGTACGCAAACCTTGGCGAGCGTCACGGCGCAAGCTTGCGCTGGAGCAAAACCGAGCAAGCCGAGCCGATCTATCCAAACAGCTTCAACAATCTGTTGTCGTTGAGTTCGCACTGGTACAGCCAGGACAAAACCATCGAAACATTCGTTGGCCAGTGGTTTGCCGACTGGACCGATAGTTTCTCGACCGAGTTCAAGGCTTCTTACCGCGATTACGCAAGCGCACCGACCAACAATTCCGATCTGCCGCAAATTCGTTTGAATTTCAACGGCACCTTGCCAGTGGGCTCTCCAACCGTTGCCAACAACTCGACCGGTTTGATTTTCGGTACCGAACGTAGCCGTCACTTCAATGATCTGGCCACGAAGACCTGGAACTACTACTTCGGCGCCAACCTGTTTGTCGGTGACCATGAGCTGAAAGGCGGCGTGGATTATGACGACAACGAGGTTTACAACGCCTTCTTGCAAGATACCCGCGGCAACTACACCTTCGCATGTATCACTGCCGGAGCTGGTTTCTATACCAATCCACTGATCGCCGCTGGCGTTACCTGTAACACGGCAACTACGACTCGCGCCCAGTTTGAAGCGGCAACACTGGAAAACTTCCAGCGTGGTCGCCCAACCAGCTATTCCGTGCAAGTCGGTGCTCCTGGCTTCACGCTTGACGACGGTGTGGCGCAATGGGACTACCAAAACCTCGGTCTGTTCCTGCAAGACACTTGGTCGGTCAATGACAAGCTGACGGTAAACTTCGGCGTTCGCTTTGACCAAAAACAAATGAACACCAGTCCTTTGTTCAATGCCAATGCAGCCGCAGCGATCACGAACGGAAGCCTGAACGCCTCCACGACGCCGCAAAACGGCACGACGGTTCGCGCTACCGGCGGTTTTGCCCGTCGCAACGACGTTACGCTTGACGGCAACACGCTTTTCCAACCACGCGTTGGATTCAACTACACCTTCGACAGCGAACGCCCGACACAATTGCGCGGCGGTATCGGTTTGTTCGAAGGTGCGGCAGCCAGCGTCTGGTTGTCCAATCCGTACTCCAACAATGGTATTGCCACCCGCGTGATCGGTTGCGGCATCACCGGTTTCGGTTCCTGCCCAACCACGGGTGGTTTGTTCAATCCCGATACCGGCGCACAACCTACCACCAGTCCTCCGCTGCCAGTAGGTACAGTGGGTGCGGCCAACGTCGACTTCCTGTCGAACGATCTGGAACAACCTTCGGTTTGGAAAGCCAACCTGGCGTTCGAACATGAACTGCCTTTCTTCAACGGCGCAACTCTTTCGCTTGAATACATCCATACGGAAGTGCAGGACTCGATTTATTACAAGAACCTGAACCTCGGTCTGGCTACGCGCCAAGGCACTGACGGTCGTGACTTGTTCTACCGTCCATCCGGCTATAACGGTGCTTGCTGGAACACCAGTGGTTCCGCCATCACGACCGGTGCCACTTGCTCGGTTCCAACGGGTCAGTCGCTAACGCGCGCGCTCAGTAATGCCAGCTTCGCCAACGTATTGCTGGCAGAGCGTACCGGCAAAGGCGGCGGTGACAACTTCACCGTCAGCCTGAGCGGTAAATTCCTGGAAGAATGGAACTGGGGCCTGGCTTACTCGTACACAACGGCTGAAGAAGTGAGCAGCCTGTCTTCCTCGGTTTCCAACTCGAGCTGGCAGTCGGTTTCCGTATTCAATGCCAACGAAGAAGTGGCTGCGAACTCGGCGTATCTGGTCAAAGATCGCTTCACCGGCCAGCTGAACTGGAAACATAATTTCTTCGGCAATTATGCAACCCGTTTCGGCTTGGTGTATGAAGGCCGCAAAGGCAAGCCTTACAGCTGGATTTACAACAACGATCTCAACGGCGACGGTTCCACCAACGACTTGCTGTATATCCCGACTGCAATCGGATCCGGCGAAGTCATCTTCCGTGACGTGGGCGGTGCTGTCGGTAGCGCGGATGAAGAAGCTGCATTCTGGGCAATCGTAAGCCGCGAAGGCTTGGCGCAATATGCCGGTGGCGTTGTCGAGCGCAACTCGCAATTCGCACCATGGACCAACAACTTCGACTTGCGTATCAGTCAGGAATTGCCTGGTTTCATCGGCGACAACAAGTTCACCATCACGCTTGATGTGCTCAACGTCGGTAATTTGATCAACAAGAAATGGGGCCAAATCGACGAAATCTTCTTCCAGTCACAAGGTGGTCTGGCTCGTAGTTTCGTCAACTATCAAGGTCTTGATTCAAGCGGCCGCTACATCTACGGCGTGAACGGTCAGGTTGAAGATTTCAACACCCGTAATGCACGCGGTGAATCGGCTTGGGCTGCACAAGTCACCGTGAAGTACGAGTTCTGATAATCGCTTCAGCTTTCACGTGAAACGGCCGGGGCAACCCGGCCGTTTTTTTTATGCCAGCAGCCAAGCAGAGCGGCAAAAGGTAACAAGTCGCATGCAAAATGCTAGAGTATTCGTTCAACTAAAAGACGAAGACAAGAGAACAAGAAGATGAGTGAGGAATTTGCAAAATTGGCAACGGTGAACGACGAGATTTCACCACGAGGCGGTTTGGATGTGTTGTCGCGTTCCGAGGTCGCGCGCCTGCGTGATGCATCGGGCGGGGGCTTGCACGATTTACTGCGTAAATGCGCTTTGGCGGTATTGACCACCGGTAGCGATTCGGACGACCCGCGCGCCGCACAGCTGAAATATCCGGATTTCGACATCCAGGTTTTGCAGCAGGCACGCGGCATCAAGATCGCACTGCAGAATGCGCCGGCAACGGCGTTCGTCGATGGCGAACTTATTCGCGGTGTCGCCGAACTTTTGTTTTCCGTCGTGCGCGACATCGCCTATGTCGCCACCGAAATCAGCGAAGGAAAAAAATTCGATCTGGCTACCAGCGACGGCATGACCGGTGCGGTTTTTGAAATTTTGCGCAATGCGCGCGTGATGCGCCCGTATCAGGACCCAAATCTGATCGTTTGCTGGGGCGGCCATTCGATCGGCCGCGAAGAATACGTCTACACCAAGGCGGTCGGTTATGAACTTGGTTTGCGTCGCCTCGATATTTGTACCGGTTGCGGCCCCGGCGCGATGAAAGGGCCGATGAAAGGCGCGACCATTGCGCATGCAAAACAACGCCGGAGCAACAACCGTTATATCGGAATTACCGAACCTGGAATCATCGCGGCTGAATCGCCTAATCCGATCGTGAACCATCTGGTCATCATGCCCGACATCGAAAAACGCCTCGAAGCTTTCGTGCGCGTCGGCCATGGCATCATCGTATTTCCTGGTGGCGTCGGTACCGCGGAAGAAATCCTGTATCTGCTCGGCATCCTGCTGCATCCGGACAACGTCGACATGCCGTTCCCGCTGATATTTACCGGGCCGAAATCCGCAGCGGCCTACTTCGAACAGATCGACCAGTTCCTGCGTTTGAGTCTAGGCGAGGTCGCCACGTCGCGTTACAAGATCATCGTCGACAATCCGCCGGAAGTGGCAAGGCAAATGGCGCTGGGCATGAAAAAAGTACGCGAGCAGCGGATTGCCGAGAAAGACGCGTTTTTCTTCAACTGGTCATTGCATATACCGTTCGAATTCCAGCAGCCGTTCGTGCCCGATCACGCCGCTATGGCGGGTTTGAATTTGCACCACGACCAACCGGTGCATTTGCTGGCGGCTGATTTGCGGCGTGCATTTTCCGGCATCGTTGCCGGCAACGTCAAAGAAGACGGCATGCGCAATATTGAAAAATTCGGTCCGTTCCAGATTGACGGCGACCTGGTGATCATGAAAGCGCTTGATGGTTTGTTGCAGGCTTTCGTCGCCCAGCGAAGAATGAAAATGAGCGGCGAATACAAACCTTGCTATCGCGTCGTCAGCGACTAATTCCGGTCGTCGGTCGGCAGGCTGATCACGGCAATGAAGCGATCATTCTCGATGCGCGTATCAAGCTCGGCCCGGCCGCGGCTTAATGCGCGTATCCTTTCGCGCGATGACAAAAGACCGACTTGATGTCCGGTGACAACGGTCGGTTTGTTTTTCGGCATGTCGTTCAATACAGAAATCCTGACCACGCCGGATTCGACTTTGACGATGATTTCGACATTAACCTGGCTCGATGAAGGTTCCATGCCGTGCTTGATGGCGTTTTCTATCAATGGCTGAATCGAAAGTGATGGCACCATGATGTTCGGCAAGGGGTCAGGCAAGTCCCATTGGATGTTCAGACGGTCGGCAAATCGCAGTGTTTCGATTTCCACGTAACCTTTCGCCAACGTCATTTCATCTTGCAGACTTATTTCCTGCTGGCCAGAAAGCGCTGCCCTGAACAAATCCGCCAGATTCAGCAGCAGGCGCTCAGCCTCTTCCGGCCTGCCGTGAACCAAAGACGCACCGGCATTGAGGGTGTTAAACAGGAAATGCGGTCGAATGCGCGCGGTAAGCGCTTCGAGCTCGGCTTGCTTTGCCTTTACGGCCAGTTGGCGTGCTTGCCAGTGGTTCTGGAATGCGGCAAGGCTGAGCATTCCTACCAACAACGCAATGGCGATGATCTTGATCAAAAACATCGGCAGGCTGACGTCCGGCCGGGTCAGGCCCAATTCCATCATGTACCAGGCGCCGCAGGCTGCCAGTCCGCTGGCGGTTACGAGCGTAACAAGCGCGATCCAAGAGACCCTGAGCGGTTTCATGGCAGCCAATCGAAGCCTGAAGACGAATAGCAGCCCCATGGTGAGCAGAATTATCCATTGAATCAACAACGAAGCCAGTCCGAAATATACCCAGCGGTCACCAACGAAGCCGGGCGCCAAAGCAAGCAGCGCTGCAACCGCTTCCCCGATAAAAACGGCAGAAAGCATGCTTGGCGCTTGCCAAAGCGTATCCAGGGGGCTGTTTGCGTGAGTTGGGACCATCGGAATCGATCAGATTGCAGGCCTGTGAGTCTAACCTAGTCTAACTTCCCGGCGGACTGCCGGGGATTCGCCGCTGACCCACAACATCGGTCCGCTTATCGGCTTCAGTCTTACGCTGGCCAGGAAGCAGGAATATGCTGCGAATGTCGCAAACATGGAACGGTAAAATGCCTACGAGTACCAGTATCAGTTGCCATACATGCAGTAATGCCAGAGGTTTTACGCTGGTCGAACTGTTACTCACGATCAGTTTGCTGGGTGTTCTGGTTGTGCTTGCCGTGCCGGGCTTTCAGACGATCTCGAATGTAAATCGCTTGTCTGGCACCTCCAATGAATTGCTGACCTCCATGCAAGTGGCCAGGATGGAGGCTATACGCCGGAACGCACGCGTAGTCATTTGCCGCAGTACAAATCCGGATTCCGGGGCTGCGGCTACCTGCAGCACCGCGGCAGGCAACTGGACGGGCTGGATTGCATTTGTCGATGACGGTGGTGCTACGCCAGCCAATGCGAGAAACGGCACGCGAGATGCAGGCGAAACTGTTTTGCGTGTCTCGGCAGCCGTTACGCCATTGGTCGTTGTCCCGAGTGTTGCAATCTCGGGGGCGTCGCAAAGAATTGTGTTCAGACCCGATGGATTGGCGCGGACGGCAGCCAACGGTTTGTTGGCGGCACAGCTCAGGGTCTGCATTGCCACGACGACGCCTGCGCAGAATGCACGCGACGTGGCGATTGCCTCGGGAAGCAGAATGGTCGTCAACAAGACAGATGCAGCCGGTGCATGCGCAGCACCTGCCGACAGTTAAGATATGGAGCTCATAATGAAACTTGGTTCATTCAGGAACACCCGGCGTCTAAGTAAAGGTACCAGTCTGATTGAGGTGATGGTATCGGTTCTGATTTTGTCGATCGGCTTGTTGGGTATTGCGGCAATGCAGGCAACCGCATTGCGCAATACGCAAAGCGCGATGGAAAGAACGCAGGCCGTGGTTCAGAGCTACGCAGTATTGGACGCCATGCGCGCCAATCTTACTCGCGCCAGAAACAATCAATATGACGCGGGTTGGACATGCACTGCACCCAGCACCGGGACTTTGGTGAACAGTGATATGGCGGCCTGGATAACCTCGATGAAAGCGACTGTCGGCAGCGATGCCTGCGGACGCATTTCCTGCGGTGCCAACGGCGCCGCGGATGACAATGTTTGTACCATCGATGTCCGCTGGAATGATTCGAGGGGCACAGGTGGTTCTTCCGTGCAGCAAATGACGACGGTGAGCCGCATATGAAACAGCATAGATCAATTGATTCCGGTTTCAGCATGATCGAGTTGATGATTGCCGTTACCTTGGGCATCGTCGTGGTAGGTGCAACTCTCGGAATATTCATTTCCAACAGACAAACGTACATGGCGGCCGAGAATCTCGGACGCGTGCAGGAAAACGCGCGTACGGCTTATGAGCTGATGTCGCGTGATGTGAGAGAAGCCGGTGGCACGCCATGCGCAAAACAGATACTCGTATCCAATGTTTTGAATACCCCTGGCGCGAGCTGGTGGAGCAATTGGACCAGCCCCGTTTTTGGCTACGACAACGGTGCCATGCCAGGTACTAATGATGTTGCGGGTACCGATGCGATTGAAATCAAATCGGGCAGTGCCAACGTTTACACGGTGTCCTCGCATGCCAGCCCCACCTTTACATTGAATACTCCGCCGACCGCCATTGCGGCCGGCGATCTTGTGATGGCGTGCGATTTTCGTCAGGCGGCGATTTTTTCTGCATCAGCCGTCGCCGGCAGTACTATTTCCCATGCAGCATCAGCCGGTGCGGCAGGCAATTGCGCCGGTAGTCCTGGGCTGGGCTTCAGAAATCCGATGAACTGCGTTGCGCCAGGAACGGCTTACATATACCCGGCCAACTCGTTGGTTACCAAGCTCAATGCGGCACGCTGGTACATCCGTGTGAATGGCCGGCCAAATGGCAGTCGCTCGCTTTACCGGGATGTTTTACGCAGCACTGGCGGCGTCAGTGGAACGGTCACCGAAGAAATTGCGGATGGCGTCCGCGATATGCAAATCCAGTATTTATTGCCGGGCGGCACGGCCTATGTCGATGCTTCGGCGGTTCCTGCCGCGCGTTGGCCCGAAGTTAATTCGGTTCGAATCACCTACACACTGGAAGGCCCTGATCGTGTCGGCACCGACGGCCAGACCATTCAACGGACCTTGGCTCATACAGTTACCTTACGGAATCGCAACTCATGAAATCATCGTCTTTGCGCAATCAAAAAGGTGTTTCATTGCTGATCGTGCTGCTGCTTTTGCTGATCATGACATTGCTTGGCATCGCCGGCCTTAGAAGCACGATCATGGAAGAAAAAATGAGCTCCAACCTGCTCGATCGAAGCATCGCTTTCCAGGCGGCAGAAGCGGCATTGCGGGAAGCGGAAGCCATTGCCGCCACACGCCCGACGTTTCCTTCCAGCGGTGCCTGCACGACCGGCTTGTGCCCGACACCCACCGGTGCAGCTACGGATAGATGGAACGACACGGCCACGGCCTGGAGAAGTGCGACGGTGACGCTCGGCGCCTTGAATGCATCGGCACCGCAGTACATCATCGAGCCATTGGGCGTAGCTCCCAACTGGCCGGGCTGCGATCGCGAAATTCCCCAGCAACCCAACTGTTTCTCGCCACGTTATCGCATTACCGCCCGCAGTACGTCTGCCGGTCGCGCCAATGTAATTTTGCAAGCCAATTACGCTGCACCTTAAGGTTTCAGGAGAACTATCATGTATCCCCCAATCAAAAAACCGTCCAGCGGAAGCTCGGCTTTCAACGTGATCAAAGCGATTGGCCTAGGTTTATTTGCCACGCTTTGTGCAGCGCCATCGATAGCCGGTATTGCCATCCCAACGGCACCGTTGCAAACCGGCTCACGGGTGCCCCCGAATGTTCTGTTCATCCTCGATGACTCGGGTTCGATGGCCAATACCTATATGCCTGCACCGGGAGCGGCCAGCGATGCTGCACCGACCACCAATGCACCGAATATCGGTCCGCAGACCTATGCCCGCAACGGTGTTTACTACAATCCTGCCAACACTTATTTTCCGTGGAAAGATGCAAACGGTGCCTACATTGCCGATACGCCTTACACGGCTGCTTATTCCAGTACGACCTTGGCAAGCGGTGGTACAACGAATCTAAGTACTTCGGTTCAAACCTACTACGTGCCTAAAGCAGGCATGACCACCACGGCCCAGCTGATGGAGCCTGTCAATTACTGGCGTTATCAAATATTGACGGACGGCCGGGTGATGCGTGCCGAACGCCTTAATTACACGGCGCCGCCGCCGGTCAATATCAGTGTGGGCACTACCGGGGCGGTTACCAACGGTAATTTTTCTACCATTTATACGTTTGTGGTACCTCCGAGCACCACCAGTCTTGTCGTGACAACCTCTGGCGGTACCGGCACAAGTGCCAACCTTTATCTTCGTTACAATGCAACGCCGACAACCGGCACCTACGATTGCCGCAGTCAAAATGCCGGCAATACGGAAACCTGTACGGTTAACAATCCCGCGACAGGAACCTGGCGCGTCGGTGTTTATGCCAACGGAAGCAACTTCAGCGGCGTGATAATCAATGCAGCCTATATTCAAGGCGATCTGGCATCGGATGGCTGCGACATTACAACGACTGGCGCAGGTTGGAGAGACTGCACGCAAGTCACGCCTACCGGCCGCACCGAGGCTGCAGAGCAACAGAACTACGCAACCTGGTATTCCTTCCATCGCACCCGTAGCAAAATTGCAAAAGCCGGTGCCAGCTATGCGTTCTCGGATTTAGGCACCAACTTGCGCGTTGGTTTTAATTCAATTTGGGGTAGAGACACCTATAACATTCCTGTTGGAACCGACGGCGGATTGTTCCGCGACTTGACGTCACCGACTGCGACTTCGAACAGATCCACGTGGTTCAGTAAATTATACGCAGCGACCGCCAGTGGCAGCACACCTTTGAAAGGTGCATTGCAAACTGCGGGTGAGTATTTCCAAGGTAATGCCTCGACAGGCCCGTACGGACCGGAAACCGCGGCGACCCAGCTCACTTGCCGTCAGAACTTTACCATTCTGACTACCGATGGTTTCTGGAACAATAACAACGCGTACGACAACCCTGTTGGCAATGCCGATAACACGACAACAACAGCCGTGCCGCTGCCTGTAGGTGCCAGTGGCACAGCGATCGGGTACACGGCAGCCAGACCTTATTCGGATGGCTACAGTGACACCTTGGCAGACGTCGCGAATTATTACTGGAAGACCGACCTTCGGACGGATCTGGGTAATATTGTTCCGACAACGACTGACGACCCGGCCTATTGGCAGCACATGACGACGTTCAGTCTGTCGATTGGTCTGCAGGGTACATTGAACCCTGCAACCGATCTTCCGGGGCTCACCAGCGGTTCCATAAGCTGGCCCGATCCAACGCCGACTGAAAACTCGACACGTATTGACGATCTATGGCACGCGGCAGTCAACGGCCATGGCGATTTCGTTGCGGCAACCGATCCCGGCGCGTTTGCCGATGGTTTGAGGGGCGCGCTGGCTGCGATCGTTGCCAGAACAGGTTCGAACTCGAACGTGTCCGCCAACAGCTTCTCATTGAACTCGAATACGCGTATTTATCTGGCAAGCTACGTCAGCGGCCAATGGACCGGTGAACTAAAAGCGTATCCGATTACTTCGGCAGGTGTAGGTACCACCGCCTCCTGGTCAGCGGCCGCTTTGATTCCCGCCTATGCATCGCGGACTCAAATCTACACATGGAATGGTACAGCCGGTGCAACATTCCCGACTGCGGCTCAAACAACAGCGCTTACCGCTTCTGTCGCCAATTACATCAAAGGCGACCGCAGCAATGAGCAGCAAAACAATCCGCCCGGCACGCCTGGCGTATTCCGCGATCGTATTTCGATTTTGGGCGATATCATCAATTCCTCGCCTGCCTACGTGCAAGATACCGACACGATTTATGTCGGCGCCAACGATGGCATGTTGCATGCGTTCAATGCCGTGAATGGTGTTGAACAATTTGCCTACGTGCCCAACGGCCTTAATTTTACCGACCTTAAATCCCTGAGCTATCTGACCGCACCTGCGTATGACCATCGTTATTTTGTTGATGGTCCGGTGGTGGTTTCGACACGGGCACAAACTCCCAGTAACAACTATCTTGTGGGTGCCCTGGGGCGTGGCGGTAAAGGCGTGTTCGGCTTGAACGTGACCAACCCAGCAAGTTTCAGCGCCTCTAACGTGCTTTGGGAACAAGCAGGCGATGCCGATATGGGCCAAGTCATCAGCCGCCCGGTTATTGTCAAGCTCAACAATGGCGTAAATGGTGTTCTCGTCAGTAACGGTCTCAATAGCACGAATGACGGTGCGGCATTGTTCGTACTCAACCTGACAACAGGTGCCGTGATCAAGAAAATCGTGCCGACAGGCGCAACCGGCAATAACGGCCTGGCAGCTCCGCGTGGCTGGGATGCCGACGGAAACGGAACAGTGGATTATGTTTACGCCGGTGACTTGCTGGGCAACCTATGGAAGTTTGACCTGACGAGTTCTACTACTGCTTCATGGGGCGTTTCGAACTCTGGTTCGCCAATGTTCATTGCCAAAGACTCGCTCGGAAATCGCCAGCCTATTACCGGTAGCCCTACCGTTGCATTGGAACCCAATACGTTTGAAACCTGGGTATTCTTTGGTACCGGTCGTTATCTTGAAGCCGGCGATCCTGCGAGTTTGGCCGTGCAATCCTGGTATGGCTTGAGAGACGACGGAGTCGTTATCAACTCCAATCGCAGTACCTTGAAAGAAAGGAAAATCGTTGCGCTGGGTACGGTTTCCGGGAAGCTGGTGCGCGGCTTTGAAGCTGCCGTTGCTGGCGATATGGCCGGCAAAACAGGCTGGTATATCGATTTGCTGACACCGCCAAATCCTCCGAGCACGGCGGTAGGCGAGCGCATGATCGGCGATCCCTTCGTTTCGAGCGGCACATTGTTTGCATCGAGTATTATTCCAAGTAGCGACCCATTCGCATCCGGTGGTTCGGGCTTCGTGAATGCCGTCGATGCGTTTACCGGTTCAAGTGGTTTTGCTGGCGCCGAGGCCGCGTTCGATCTGAACGGCAACGGCGACTTTACCGACGATGTGGTACCTAACGGGGCCGGTACATTGCCAGTGGGTTCGGTTGACTTGGGTATCTTTATGCCAAGTAACCCATCGGTCATTTCGGAAATATTGGTGGCTGGTGGTTCGCTCGGTACGACTGCAACCGTACGCGTGAACAATCCATCCAATTCCGGTCGTATCTCATGGCGTGAAATTATTGGAGATTAATGTATGACAGCTTCCTCGCAATCCAATGTGGCATACAGTAATCCGGGTGGCTCTTTCAGGGCCGCCTCGCAGCAAGGCTTTACCCTGCTTGAGTTGATGATTGTTATCGGGATTATCGGAATATTGGCCGCCATCGCGATTCCCAGTTACGAAAACTCAATCGTGAAGTCAAACAGGAAGGCCATGACCGGCTGCATGCTGGAAGCGGCCCAGTTCATGGAGCGTTTTTATACGACCAATCTGCGATACGACCAGACAACGGCCGGTGCAGCCGTTGCATTGCCGGCGTTGGGTTGTGCGACGGATTTGTCGGCATCGTATACGCTGGCGTTGGCACCAGCGCCGGGAACAACCACGTATACGATCCAAGCCACGCCCATTGGCCGGCAACTCGGTAAAGACACACTTTGCGGTGTTTTGACGATAAATCAAACCGGTGCAAAAACCGAAGCGGGTACGGCTACGGCTCCCGAGGATTGCTGGGCGAGATAAATTTCCGAGTCTCGCCACTTCGCGAATTAAAAGGCCTGCTTTAGCAGGCCTTTTGATTTATGGAGTGAATTGTTCAAAACGGAAGCAATAAAAAAGCCTGCATAAAGCAGGCTTTTTCATGTTTGATATGGCGCCCGAAGTTGGACTCGAACCAACGACCCCCTGATTAACAGTCAAGTGCTCTAACCAGCTGAGCTATTCAGGCAAGGCGCGTATTTTGCGGTGATCGCGCTGATACGTCAACCCAATTTTCGTGAAAATCACACTGTACAGGCAGTTTGGGGGCTTTCGGCGACCCGTATCCGCCCCGTATTACTCAGGAACAAAGAGCGTGCGCGCTGCGGGCTGCGGTCATCGCAAAGTTTGAAATGTACATTTGAGCCGAAATTGCCGCCACCGGATTGGAAGGCGATCCTGGTTCGCCCCTCGCTGGTTAATATATGCAAGTCGGGTGATATTTCTTCTACGTGGGCGAGTTTTCTGTCGTCGCTGTCGCGTTCCCGGTTTGCATTTTTATCTTCGAATACCAGCCAGCCATTGCTCCAGTTGAAAGAATTCTCGCAAGTAATGCCGTTGGAGCTCGGGCATAGAACAACTCTCGTACCGCCAATGAATGAAAAGTTGCTTGCGTTATTGGCGGAGTTGAAAATGGCCGTCTCGGCCGCTCCCATGTTGGCGCGTGCCATTGCGCCTGCGTAGCCGGGAATGGCGAAGGCAATGATGATTGCCACTATGGCAATCGCTATCAGTAATTCCATCAAGGTAAAACCTGCCTGCCTGTTCATGAATGCTCCGGAAAGTGAACGTAATCACAGTCTGGATTCGGCGCGGACTATTTTTTATCAGCCTGGCTCGCGTAATCGTGTAGGGGTTTTCCGACAAATGCCGTCCGTCGTTGCCATGTCGGTCACATGCACGGGCTATACTGGCGGTTTGAATTCACGGCGCTCTCCATGACTGAACGTTTTGAGCTTGTGTCTCCATTTGAACCCGCCGGCGACCAGCCGCAGGCGATTGCGCGCCTGATCGAAGGCTTCGAAGCAGGCTTGGCGCACCAAACCTTGCTCGGCGTAACCGGCTCCGGCAAGACATTCACCATTGCCAACATGATCCAGTCCGTGCAAAAGCCGACACTGGTATTGGCACCCAATAAAACACTGGCAGCGCAACTTTACGGCGAATTCAAAAGTTTCTTCCCCAATAATGCGGTCGAGTATTTCGTCAGCTATTACGACTATTACCAGCCGGAAGCCTATGTCGCCTCGAGCGATACCTTCATCGAAAAAGATTCCAGCATCAACGAACATATCGAACAAATGCGTTTGTCGGCGACCAAGGCATTGCTGGAACGTCGCGACGTCATCATCGTCGCGACGGTGTCGTCGATTTATGGTCTGGGTGACCCGAACGAATATTTCCGGATGTGCCTGCATCTGGTACGCGGCGACAAGATTGACCAGCGCGAACTGATTCGCCGTTTGACCGAAATGCAGTACACCCGAAACGACACCGAACTTCGCCGGGCAAATTACCGCGTACGCGGCGAGATCATCGACGTGCATCCGGCCGAATCCGACAATACGGCAGTCAGGATCGAATTGTTCGATGGCGAGATTGAGAACATCGCGATGTTCGATCCTCTGACAGGCGAGGTGTACCAGAAATTGCCGCGCTTCACGCTGTATCCGAAATCGCACTACGTGACGACACGCCGCACGGTGCTTGATGCGATCGATACCATCAAGGACGAAATGAAGGAACGGCTGGAATATTTTTACGCCGAAAACAAACTGGTCGAAGCGCAGCGTCTGGCGCAGCGAACCCAGTTCGATATCGAGATGATGGCCGAGGTCGGTTTTTGCAGCGGCATCGAAAACTATTCGCGCCATTTGACCGGCCACATGCCGGGCGAACCGCCGCCGTGTCTTTACGATTATCTGCCGCCGGATGCCTTGCTGGTCATCGACGAATCCCATGTGACGATTCCGCAATTAGGCGCGATGTACAAGGGTGACCGCTCGCGTAAACAAACGCTGGTGAATTTCGGATTTCGTCTGCCGTCGGCGCTCGACAACCGGCCGTTGATGTTTGAAGAATGGGAGCGCCGTGCACCTCGCGCGGTCTATGTTTCGGCAACGCCGCGTGATTATGAGTTGCAGCATTCGGGCGACCAGGTAATCGAATTGGTGGTCAGGCCGACCGGCTTGATCGATCCGGAAGTCGAGATCCGCCCGGTGGCAACGCAGGTAGATGATCTGCTATCCGAAATCAACAAGCGGGTGGCGATGGGTGACCGCGTGCTGGTGACGACATTGACCAAGCGCATGGCCGAAAACCTGACCGATTATTTATCCGAACATCAGATCAAGGTCCGCTATTTGCATTCGGATATCGAGACGGTGGAACGCGTCGAAATCATTCGCGATTTACGGCTTGGCGTGTTCGACGTGGTGGTCGGCATCAACCTGCTTCGTGAAGGCCTGGATATGCCGGAGGTTTCCCTGGTCGCCATTCTGGATGCCGACAAGGAAGGGTTCCTGCGTTCGAAAGGTTCGCTCATCCAAACCATTGGCCGTGCGGCCCGTAACGTGCGCGGACATGCGATTTTATATGCCGATAAAATCACGAATTCCATGCAGGCGGCGATTGATGAAACAGACCGGCGCCGAAAAAAACAGGTGGAATACAATCTCCAGCACGGCATCGTGCCGACAACCATTGTCAGGGAAATCACCGACGTGATGGAAGGTGCAAGACCTGAGCTTGCGATCATCAAGAACAAGCAGGGACAGAAAGTGGCCGATGACTCGGCACAGTATCTGGCCATGACGCCTGCGAAAATTGCCAGTCAGCTGAAACAACTCGAAAACCAGATGTACAAGCACGCGAAGGATCTCGAATTCGAGAAGGCCGCTCAGATTCGTGACGAAATACAAAGGCTTAAAGTGTTGATGATTGCCAATGCGTAGTACCGAATTGGACCTGAGTCCTGATGCAGTATTAAATGCTGCAAGCGGATGACCGGGACTTGCTAGCGGCTTCCAGTCCGCGCAGAATCGCCTGACAGGGGAATGCAATGACTGAGCCGGCCAATCAGCAAATCAGTGCCTTATTGCGGGAAGCATTATTGCTTCCGCAGCCTGCACGAGAACACTGGCTGGCAGAGCTGGAAGAGCGCTCTCCCGAGCTTGCTAAACAGATTCGCGTCCTGCTCAACGAAAATTCGATGCCATCCACCCAAGTGATGCAAATGGATGCTTCCAATAACCCCGGCGAGCGAAACTTAAATGACACAGCGCGTATCGGCCCATACCGACTATTGCGAATGCTTGGACAAGGCGGCATGGGCGAAGTCTGGCTCGCCGAGCGTGCCGATGCGGCATATTCGAAAAAAGTTGCGATCAAATTCATCGCCACTTTCCTGGGGAATCGCGAGGCAGTCGCCTGGTTTCGCCGCGAACGACAGGCGCTGGCAACACTTGAACATCCCAATATTGCCCGTCTTCTGGATGGTGGCGAGACCGATGATGGACGCCCATATCTGGTGATGGAATATGTTGATGGCATTGCCATCGATGCATATTGCGAAGGCTTGGGCCTGGAAAAAATCCTCGAACTTTTTTTGCAGGTATGTGCAGCGGTTGATCATGCCCATCGTGCTTTGATCGTGCATCGCGATATAAAACCTGCCAACGTATTGGTGACCGGCGACGGTCAATGCAAATTACTGGACTTCGGCATTGCAAAAGAGATCGAGCTCGGTCCGACGAACGATGATCAGACAAAGACGCAGGCGTTTACCTTGCACTATGCCAGCCCGGAGCAGATGACTGGCCAGCCGATTACGGTTGCCAGCGATAT
>CAZPCE010000011.1:0-25322 GCA_964584915.1 uncultured Arenimonas sp.
TAACTGATCGCGCTCTTCAGTTGCCATTGGCCATTGCGAATCATCCATACGTGGGTGAATTTTGCGATAGTGAAACCTTCCACCGCAATATCGGCACCTTTGGTATCGAACCGGTGCGTGCCGATCTGTACGGCACCGTAAAGCACGCCATTGTTTTCCATAGGAAATACCTGCGAACTGCCGGCAAGGAGAGTGCGAATCGGCTTGCCGTTCGGGTTGGAGCAAATGTTTTTCTTGACCGCTTCCAGAAACTGCACGCGATTTTGAGTGCCCCCCTTGTCATGGAAAAACTCGAGATCGGGCGCGATGTATTTTTCCAACACATTCAATTTGCATTGATTGAATGCTTCATCGAACAGATGGCCATCCAATTCCATGACGACCTTGAATAACTTGTCGTTCTCGGCTACCTGCGCATGTGCCGAGTGCAAACCGCCGAGCAATAGAGCGAAGGCGAGGGCGATGGACTTTTTCATGATGCTTTTCCTTGATGTTGTGATGCGGTTGTCCGAAAAAAGGCAAGCGTCTGCCGGTACCGGGACCTGTAGGCTCCGGTTTTTTATGCTTGGGTGTTGCGTTACATGTTCTTGAATAGGGGCATGTAAGTCAGACTCACTGCCAGTGTCTCCGGTCGTCCTTTCAGTTTTATCGTGCCTCTGCCGGATTCATCGCGAGCAATGGCGGCAACGGCTTTCATGTTCACGATGGTGGCACGATGAATTTGCTTGAACTGGTTCGAATCGAGCTTGTTGATCAAATCGCGTAGCGGCGTACGAAGCAAGGCTTCCCCTTCGGCGGTAATCACGGTGGTGTATTTGCTGTCGGACTGGAAATACAAGACATCCTCGATCATGATCAGGCGCGATTCCTTGCCGGTGCTGGCGGTAAACCACACCATGGGTTCCGAGATCGCGCGTGGCGGCAATACCTTTGACAACTGCGCAAGCAATGCTTCCAGTGCGGCGGGGTCGGAACTGCCGGCGTTCATGCGTGTTTGCAGACGCTGGATCGTGCTGGCCAAACGTTTGGGTTCGATCGGCTTGAGCAGATAATCAATCGCGCCCTTCTCAAACGCATCGATGGCGTATTGGTTGTAGGCGGTAACGAACACTACCTGTGTCGCGGGGCTCACGGAAGCCGTTGCCGCTGCGACATCCATGCCGCTCAGGCCCGGCATCCTGATATCCAGGAAAGCAACCGCCGGCTGGTGCTCCGCGATGGCTTCCAGAGCTTCGGCGCCGTCTTCGCAGGCAGCCAGCACTTCCAGTTCGGGCCATTGAGCGCCCAGCAGCTTGATGAGTGCATCGCGAAAAATTTGTTCGTCTTCGGCGATGACGCAACGTATTGGCACGCTCATGCTGCGGTCCTCGGTCCATCCGCCGGTACGGTGATACTCGCGGCAACGCCATTCGGAAAATTCGTCACGATCGAGAATGTTGCGGCGCCGTCATAGGCAAGCTTCAATCGTTCCCGGACGTTCTTCAAACCAATGCCAGTACCCGATGTGCCAGTGCCGAAACCATTGCCGTCATCGGCGACGGTGACCGTCACGAGATTTGCCGACGACAGGTCTGCACGCGCGGTGATCCAGATAGTGCCACCGCCGGATTTTGGTTCGAGCCCGTGGTTGATCGAATTTTCCACCAGGGTTTGCAGCATCATGGTCGGGAACGGAATGGTTTCCAATGAATGCGGTACTTCGATACTGATCTGCAAGCGTTCGCCCATTCTGATTTTCAGAATGTCGAGATAGGCGCGTGTGCGTTCCACCTCTTCGCCCAGCGTGGACGGAGAGTCTTCGCCGCGAGGCAGGGAGTGGCGCAGGTACAGGATCAAATTGTCGAGCATGGCTTCGGCGCGAACCGGGTCGCTGCCGATCAGGTATTTCGCACTGCCCAAGGTGTTATATAAAAAATGCGGCTCGACCTGTGCATGCAGCAAATTCAGTTTTGCCACGGCCAGCTCTTTTTCCGTTACGGTTTCCCTGGTCGATGCCTGTTCGCCACGGCGGTACTCGGCTATATGGCGAGATATGGCACGGGTCACCGTTTCGGCATTTTGCAAATTTGTCCCTTCATCCAGAAAAAACGAATCCGCCCATGCGGCACCGACCGGCCCGCAAAAGAGGTTTACGCTGACACCGCCATTGACTGACGTCGCATTGGCGATGATGTTGTTGCTCCTTTCGAAGCCGAGCGTTTGGTACGCTTTTTTCCAAAGGGAATCGTCTCTCTTGTCGATTTCCGAAGCTTTGACCAGGGCCTGCAAGCGCTTGCCATCCTGGGTGATTTTAATGTTCTCGATACCCGGCAGTTCCCGCATGCAGGCTTCGAGCATCGGCATGGCAATCTCTTCTTCAAATGGAATTTCGATCTGGCGACGGTGACGGTTTTTCAGTCTTTCGAGATCGACATTGCCGTCGATCAGTTGCACATGATGAAAATGGGACGCTGCCGCAAGCAACAGCAGGATCAACGCCACCCAGAACAGGAAAACGACGATATCCATCAATCGGTCGAGGCCCGTGACATTGAAGAAAATGCTGGTGGCTACGAACATCAGAATCCAGGCGATGATGATGCGACCGAAAAAGAAGAGAGTTGTTTTCATGTTGGTTGCGCGGCAGCCCGTTGTTCGATGCGAGCAGATTATCAGCCTTGGCCAAAATGTCAGCCCAAATGCGACCAAACCGGAAATACGCGGATGAAATGATGGAAAAGCGGGTTTCGGTGTCCGTCCGGACGTCCGCGGAAGCGTGGTTGCGAGTCTATTGAAATTATTTCTACCTGAAATCAGGGGCTTGGCGATGGCACAAGTCTTGCTGATGGCATCAATGACAAGAACGCATCGGCGTTACAGGACGGGATAGATATGAATATGGCGCTGCGTGGTCCGATAGTGGGTACTTTTGTTGCGATTGCAGTCAATGCCGCAATGGACGCCACCGGCCTGTCGGATTTGAGTTTCGCCTCATTGCTTCCATTGATGCTCATATTCTGGGCCATGCAACGCTTGCCGCGTAAAAGCATGGGCTTGGCATTCGGTCGGTTGCGCCATTATGGTCTTGCGCTTTTGCACCCGTTACTGACTATTGGCTTGATCGCGGTGGTATGTCTTGCCGCATGCGTTGCCGATGTTTCCAAAGTGAATTGGCTGTCAGCCAGAAACGATTTCCTGTTCACCGTGGCGATCAGCATTCCGTTGGCCATATTGACCGAGGAAGGTTTTTTTCGCGGCTGGTTATACGGTTCTCTTAAGCGCGCCGGCATGGCCGAATTGAACATCATGATATGGACCGGCATCGCGTTTTCGCTTTGGCATATCCCTGCGGTTTCGATGAATACGGAAGACGCATTGCCGCTCGCACAAATTCCGGTGCTGTTGATAAATGCCGCCGTTATCGGTGCGATCTGGGGCTTGTTGCGGTCGCTTTCGGGTTCCATCATCGTGACCAGTGTCTGCCATGCCGTTTGGAATGCCTGCGTCTATGTGTTCTTCGGGTTCGGCACTACCGTCGGTGCTCTGGGCGTCAAGCAAACCGCCATCTACGGACCGGAGTCGGGTTTGTTGGGGCTGGGCCTGAATCTGGTTCTCGCCCTTGCTCTTTGGCAATGGTGGAAAAAACGGGAAGTCCCGCCAACAATGCAGTAATGGTCCCGGGGCAATTCACGTTTTCATCCACCGTGCCCGGGGTCATGAATTTTCCGCAGGCTTCAAAAACGCAACGAAAGGCAACTCAATCCGCCGTCCATCTTCTGGTATTCGGACATGCCAAGCGGAATGACGGAATACCCCAGTTTTTCGAACGTGTTTTGCAGAACGGGAAAGCCGCTGGCCATCAGTAAATGATCGTTAACGCGTACGCAGTTGGCGGCGTAGTCTTCATCGGCCTGTACGCGTATCAGTTCAAAGTCTTTAAATGCCGGGTGATCGGCGAGGGCATCGATCACCACCATGCGGTTGTCGCCGATGTAAGAAATGCCGCTTTTCAAGTGCAGAATGCCGGGTACGGCGCGTATATCGACGAAGTCCGATGAGTAGCCTTGCATTTCCAGCCAGTCAGCCAATTGCCTGGCACCGGCTTCGTTGGTGCGGAGCGAAATGCCGATAATGAAATGATTGCCGGCTTCGCATATATCGCCGCCATCCAGCGTTCCAGGCGCATTGATAACGGCGAGTTCGGAATAATATCGGGATACGGTGGATGTGATATTCACGACTTCGCCTGCACGGCTTTCGGCACCCGGGCGCGTCAGAATACAGCCACGTTCAGTCAGAATTGCGACGTCTTCGACAAAGGTGGAGTCGGGGTGGTCTGCATCAGCTTCGAGATGCGTGAGCGTTAGACCGCACTGTTCCAGGGCAATGCAATATGCACGATGCTGTTCAATGGTTCTCCTGTAGTCAGGAAGCCCAAGATCTACCGTAGTCAGGCCATCGGAAAAATTTTCTGCAGGTACACGAACGATCGCTTTGGTGAACATGAAATTTTCCGTGCTGGTTTGTATTGTGGATGTTGCGAGTCGCCGATTATCGCAAAGAAATTTTCGTCCTGTCGATTAATGTCCAATGTAGGGCTATCCCCGGTATTGAGCTATATTGATAATTCCATTGCGGAAATTGCGGCCTTATCGGATGAATCGCGGTAGAAAGAAGAAATCCCTGGTGCGACGGGTGCGTGAGCGCGCAGGTGCGCCTTTGCATGCGGTAGCGCACCACCGAAGGGGAATTGCATTTCAATTCTACAAGTTCCGGACGGCGGGACTTGGCGCATTGGCTGCGTTCTTCGCCGTACTGGGGCCGGGTTTGCTCGCCGGGCTTTCCGATGATGATCCGGCCGGTATCACCACCTATTCGGTGCTTGGCACCGATCACGGATATCGGTTGCTGTGGATTATTCCCGCCTCGACCATTCTGCTGATTCAATTCCATCTGATGGCGGTGCGGATCGGAGCTGCAACAGGCAAGGGGTTCGTTGGTGTGATTCGCGACAGTTGGGGGAAACGGTGGGGATATTTTGCGGCAATCGGTTTGCTCTTTGCGAATTTCGGCACCATATGCGCTGAATATGCAGGCATATCCGCAGCCGGTTCATTGATTGGTATTCCGTCATGGATCAGCGCACCGATTGCCGGCGTGCTGATTTCATTGATGGTTGTCCTGGGCTCATTTCACAAGGTCGAACGGGTTCTTTTAATCGTCTCTTCGACACTTGCGCTCTACATAATCGATGGAATATTGGCACAGCCGGATTGGTCGCAAGTCTGGCATTACTCCATTGTCCCGCACTTGCCGAAAAACCAGCTGGGCTGGATCGCCATCGCCGCCGCATTGGGTACGACGCTCGCTCCATGGGGTTTGGCTTTTATCCAGTCATACGCCGTCGACAAAAAAATTACCGTCGCGAATTTGAGATGGGAGCGGGTTGATGTTTTCATCGGGTCGGTCCTCACGGGTGTTATCGGCTTGGCAATCGCCGTTGCCTGCGCAGCAACTCTTCATCGCACTGGTGTCCATATCGAGGATGCAAGCGATGCCGCAGTTGCATTGCGCCCCTTGGCAGGGTCGTTTGCAACGGTATTATTCGGTGCTGGTTTGCTGGGTGCATCATTGCTTGCCGCCGCCATAGTGCCTTTGGCAACCGCTTACTCGATTGCAGAAGGCGTTGGCGCACCTGCCTCGCTCGATCTGGATTCACATCACTTCCAATTGTTTTATGCGGCCTTCGTTGGATTGACGGTTGCCGCAGTCAGTGTTGTTTCACTCCCTGGCTTGCCGCTGATTCCACTGATTTATTTGAGTCAGGTGGTCAATGCGGTGATGTTGCCATTGCACGTGATCGCGCTGGTATTGCTGGCACGCGACGCGAGCCTAATGGGCGAGGCTCGCACCGGAACCCTCTCGCAAGTGCTTGGCTGGTTGAGTGTCCTGCTGATACTTGCCTGCATAGGCGCATTGATTTCAAGCTGGGTTGCCTCGTTTGTCTGAATTCCAAGACAGAAACCGAAAGGCAAAAGCGAATAGTCAATTTTTATCTTGATGTATGAGAATCGGCGCATGCGGGAACGGCATGCTAAATATGTTCCGGTTTTTTGCTAAAATCAGCCATTGGCCTTGAACAGCAATTCATCTTAACCTTTGTTCAATACAGCAACGTATGTTATTCGGAAAAAAAGTTATGAGCACTAGTCTGGAAATCGAATCCATTCACGACTGGCTGGAGGGTTTCTCTTCAGCCGTGCGCGCAAAGGACTATGAATTGGGCAGAACTTTTTTCGCCGATGAAGTCGTAGGGTTCGGTTCGGTCGCGAAACGTTGCGATGGTTTGCAGAATCTCGAAAAAAATCAATGGCGCAATGTTTGGGGTGTAACGACGGGATTTGAATTCGATCTCGATTCGGCCGTGGTCGATATGCAGGACACAATGGCCTGGGCCGCCTGCTCATGGCAATCTTTCGGAAAATCAGCCAGCAACGAACCCGTCTTGAGACGAGGACGCAGCACTTTCGTGTTTCGCAAAAAGAACCACCGCTGGCTGGCCGTGCACAGCCACTTCTCGCTGGAACCAGCGGCGTGATTGTATATTTGGTAACGGCCGACCACGCCTATACCCTTAACCGTTATCTGCAGGAATGGGCTCCTGCGCTAAGCCCCCAAATACAGCCGGTTTTTTATGAAGAAGCACCTTGGGACTGGCTTGATCTTGAAGCCACCTATGTTTTTTCGGATATCGAGCGGCTTACTCCGGCTGAAATGCAAGAAGCCGTTGCCTATGCCGAAAAACTGGCGTCGCGCGGCTTTCGCATACTGAATCATCCTAGCCGTGCACCGACACGGTTGGCGCTGCAGAAAATATTGCATCAGTCGGGAGTGAACCCATTCCGCATGTTTCCTTTGGCGGAAGCGGCGTCATTGAAGTTTCCGGTATTCCTGCGCTTGGCCAATTCTCATCAAGGCAGTATCGGCGATTTGATTCATTCGCAAGCCGAACTTGATCTGCGTATCGCCGGATTGGATCGGGTAACCGCCAAAGCCGAGGATCTGGTTGTCGTCGAATATTGCGATACACGAATCGATGAAAGCCGTTATGTGAAATATTCCGCCATGCGCGTCGGTGGAAAAATCCTGCCGCGCCACGCAATGAGCAGCGAGCAGTGGATGATAAAATCCCCGGATATCGTCGATAACGACGCCCTCGGGCTTGAACGCGATTTTCTCCACGATTTCCGTCAAGCGGCAGCGATCGAAAATATCTTCACCCTCGCGAAACTGGATTTCGGCCGGATCGATTTCGGATTGCAGAATGGCGAGATCAGGGTTTGGGAAATCAATACGAATCCGACTTTCATGCCCGCGAAAAAGGGCCTGCATCCGGCCAGAAAGGAAATGATCGATCAGACCAATCTGTGGTTGATCGAGGCATTGCAGGGGCTCGACCCCGGAACTCGCGATCCCGCGGCTTGGCGAAAAGTGGCAGATCGGCACACGAGAAAGCGCAAGTCATGGTGGCTGCAACGAAAATTATTCCGCCCGAAACGCGCCTGATTTAACGGGAACCGGATATGCGCAACAGTTTTGCCGTCTTGATTAATGAGATGATAGCGGCAATCAAAATCTGATTTTCTTTTTCCAAAAATAACGGTGCTGTATGACTGGTCCATTAAAACCTCATGCAGCAAACGAATCCTGGAGCGAGGCTGCTGCAGTTGAAAGCCCATCGTATTCAGGCTTCGATCACAAGACGTTCGGCGATGACATACAGGCCTTGCACGCAAAGTTGAAAGCCGATCTGGGTAATCCGGATCTGGATCATTTGCGCAAGATGGAACGATGGTCGCGTATTTCCACTTTCCTTGGTTACGCCTGCGCGTGGATGTTTCCGAATCCGTTGGCGGCATTCCTGATCGGAATGGGAAATGTAGGCCGTTGGGCCACGGTAACCCATCACGTGATGCATCGCGGTTACGATGCCGTACCGAACGTGCCCGAGCGATACAAAAGCAGGCGATTCGCGATGGGTTGGCGACGCTTTGTCGATTGGCTGGACTGGTTGCATCCGGCGGCCTGGGCGCACGAACACAATCATCTGCACCATTACAATACCGGGCAGCAGGACGACCCCGATCTGGTTGAACGCAACGCCTGGTTCATCCGCGACAAGAGGATGCCGCGAGTCTTGAAGTGGTTGTCGATCCTATTGGTGATGATGACCTGGAAGCTCACTTACTACGCGCCGAATACTTTCTGGGCGTTGAAGCAGCACCAAAAGATCAAGGCGCAATCGCCCGAGCAGGCAAAAAAAGACCCGTTGCCGACAATGGGCAATGTCAGTCGCTACATCATTCCGGGAGAGCGGGTGGTTTTTCCCGTTACGCGATGGGGTGTCGAGTTCTATCTGCGCTGCGTATTGCCTTATGGCTTGATTCGTTTCGGCGTGATTCCGGCACTGTTTCTTCCGTTGGGCAATTGGGCATGGAGTGCCGTGCTTATCAACTCCATCCTGGCCGAGGTCGTCGCGAATGTCGTTTCATTCGTGATCATTGCGCCGAACCATACCGGCGACGACGTTTGCCGTTTCGACGAAAGCTTCAAAAACAAGGCCGAGTTCTACTTGCAGCAAATCACCGGATCGGTAAATTATCCCGGTGGTACCGACGCGAAGGACTTCATGATGGGTTATCTGAATTACCAGATTGAGCATCATGTCTGGCCCGATTTGCCGATGCTCAAATATCGACAGGCCGCACCGCAATTAAAGTTGATTTGCCAAAAACACGGCGTGCCTTATATCGAAGAAAGCGTATTCAGGCGTTTCGGCAAGTTATGGTCGATCATGATGGGCGACATCGATATGCGTAATCTTTCGGTTTCAAGACCGGAGTTTTTGAAGCCAGTGAGTACGGAGTGCGATCCTGCATAAACAAAAACTCCCGCTGGATGGCGGGAGTTTTTTTGCGTATGGAAAATACTTTTCTGGATTACACGTAATCCAGTCGCTCCAGTTTTGCCGCACAAATGAAATCATTCTGGCTAAGCCCGCCGACATCGTGCGTCGAGAAGCGGACGACGCAACGGTTGTAATGGACGCCGAGATCGGGATGGTGGTCTTCACGGTGCGCGATAAAGGCGAGGGCATTCACGAAAGCGATGGTCTTGTAGTAATTGTCGAAATGGAAGGTTTTGCTGATCGCCAGGTCGTTTTCAACAAGCTTCCAGTCTTTCAGCGCCGCCAGATAGGTCGTGACGGTATCGGTGGGGAGCAGGTACTGCGCGCCTTTCAAGGCTTGGCAGTGGCGCTGGGCAAGTGTTTCGAGAATCGACATTGGATGGCACTCCTGAAATTCATGCGATTTTACCCTGCAATGCGGTAAAATTGCGCCATGATCACTATCTCCGAAACCGCCCAATCGCATTTTCGTCGTTTGCTCGATAGCCAGGGCGGCGATGCCGTCGGTATCCGCATTTCTGCCGTCAATCCCGGTACTCCGCGAGCCGATGCACGGCTGGAGTTTTGCGACAACGGCGATCTGCTCGGCGATGAATGGTCGCTCGAATGCGTCGGTTTCACGCTTTACGTTGATGCCGCCAGCGTCAAGTTTCTGGACGGTGCTGAAATCGATTATCTGGAGCAAGCAACTGGTGGCCAGCTCAATATTCGTGCACCGCGCATCAAGGGCGAAGCGCCGAAAGGCGATTCCAGCCTGATCGTGCGGGTGCAATGGTTGCTCGATTCCGAAATCAATCCGCAACTGGCATCGCATAAAGGCAATGTGTCGTTGTCTTCGCTCGACGCCGACGGCACCTTGTATTTGCGTTTCGGCGGCGGTTGCCAAGGCTGCGGCATGGCTGATGTCACATTGAAGCAGGGCATCGAAAAAACATTGCTGGCGCGTATTCCAGAACTGAAGGCGGTGCGTGACGCAACCGATCATGAGAAGGGCGAAAATCCCTACATCGAGCGCACTGCATAAAACATCGCGGGAACTTTGCTGCGCTTTCGTTTTCAGATGCCCGGACCCAGGGCAATGTGTGATTGATGAAAGAACAGTCTGTAGCCGATGAATTAATACGTCTCAACGCATACGCGCCCACCAGACTTGCAAAAAACAATGTTAAGAATTCGTCAGGTTTTTTGCAGCGCCTGTTTCCGTTATGTTTTGCTATCGGTCTGCACGGGTTTTTCCTGTGGTGGCTTTTTGACGGAATCGGAGCGATAAAAAAATCACTACCGGACGAAGTCGTTACCATGCTGGACTTCATCATTCCGGAACCAGAACCGCAGCCTGTTGAATTAATGCCTGATATGCGAGTCAGCCGGCAGCCGGCCGAAAAACGAACGCGGCAACCCCGTGAAGTGCTCATTCCGGTGCAGCCTGTTACAGGCAGCAATACGACCGGAAAAAAAATCGATATGCCGCTGCGCATTTACGACGATACCGGACGCGTCAGAGTCCCGGTTGATTTCATCGAAAAATTCGACGAAGCCAATGTGGCGACCAAGCGTTTCGATTTCCAGAACCCCGATCTCGAGTTGGCCGGCACATGGCTGCAACGCCCGCCGCCGACCATCGATTTCAACCCGACGCAATTCGATCAGGCCTGGAAACCCGACCAAAGCATTCTGGGTGAACTGCTCGACAAGGCAGTGGAAAAAACCACGAAGGAAATAAAGATTCCCGTGCCCGGCAACCCAACGGTAAAGCTGGTATGCAAGGTTTCGGTTTTGGCTTTGGGCGGTGGCTGCGGCTTCGTTCCCAATGGCGGCTATGGCCGTGTGATACCCGATACTGAAGATGATCCAGACACCTTAAGCCCCGAAGAAGACAAGCAATGCCAGGCATGGTGGGAAAAAATAACCAATACCAGAAGCCAGCGCGAATGGTGGAAAACGAAAGAGTTGTACGAGCTGACCTGCAAAAAACCGCTGGCGAAAGAAAAAATAAAGCCCAAGTAGGTTTGCTTGCTGCGCCCGGCGTTCAAAAAAATAAAGGCCCGTGAAGGGCCTTTATTTCATGCAGTGATGCGAGGCATCAATCTTCGTGTTGGCTCAAATCGTGTATTTTGCTTTTCAGCGAGCCGAGATAAACGGAAACATCGGCGATTTCTTTCTCGGACAAGCGACCGGCATTGCCTTGCATGCCAAGATGAGCACGTTTCTTGCTCTTGTAATCGTGCAGGGCCTTGCTCAGATAGTCAGAATATTGACCAGCCAAGGTCGGGTTTTCGCCTGGAGCAGCACTGCCATCAGGCAGTTTGCCCGTATTGCCGACGCCGTGGCAGCTTGTGCACGCGGCAACAGGCTGGCCTTTCGTGTCTTTACTGGCCTCAAATACTTTCTTGCCGTTGGCGGCATCGCCTTTAACCGAAGCAGCGGCTGCGCTACCGGCAAACAACAAGCTTGTCGTAACAAGGAGGGTACGGATCATCATATGTGGTTTTCCTTGATTACTTTTTGGATTCTAGGCCGGACAAATATGCGGCGATATCCGCAATGTCCTGGTCGGAGAAGCTGGAAGCTTGGGCTTTCATGGTCGGGTGATTACGTTCACCCTTCTTGTAGCCATGCAGTGCGGCCAACAGGTATTTTTCGTGTTGGCCGGCAATTTTGGGAACCCGGTAGCTTGGATAGGCATTTTTGTATTCGGAAATGCCGTGGCAACCTGTGCAGGTATAAGCCAGCGTCTTGCCTGCCTTCGGGTTGCCTTTGAGTTCGGCGGCTTGGGTATTGCTCGCCAAAAACAGGCCAGCCAGTAAAAATATCGATGTTTTCATTCTTAAAAATCCGGCAATCGGTCGGAAAAAACAGATTATAGCTGCTACGCAGAATTACAGACAGGGGGAGCAACCTTTCCCGTGCAACCGGCATCTCACAGGCGCAGGTTGTTACATCTGGTCATGGCACGAAGTCACATTGACTTCCGGCACATAACAAAGCTGAATCAATCATGTACTGTGATATGCAACTATAACACCTACTGGCCTTGGCCTTCGATCTTGGAAACGGACATCAAATGAAAAACTCAAACTCAATCCTTCGCCCATTCCTGTTCGCCATGGTGCTTGGTACCGTTGTCATAAGTGGTTGTAAAGGCGGCAAAGTGGCCGATTCCGATGACAAGGCCAAGTCCGAGCAATCGGCCGATGGCAAGAAAGACGAGAAAAAGGCCGATGCCGTCCCGGTTGAAGTCGCGGCTGTCAGCCGCCGGGCTATTTCGGCGACCTATTCCGGCACCGCCAACCTCGAAGCGCCAGGCGAATCGCAGGTGGTGGCGAAAACTTCCGGCGTGATGGTGCAGTTGCTCGCCGAGGAAGGGGATATCGTACATAAAGGCCAGGTGCTTGCCCGTCTCGATGGCGACAGGGCCCGCTTGCAAGCGGCAGGTGCAGCTGCCACGGTACACAAGCTTGAAAATAATTATCGTCGTTCGCAGCAATTGCGCGAACAGAAATTGGTCAGTGCAGAGTCAAACGACCAGCTGCGTTACGAGCTCGAATCGGCACGTTCAACCCTGGATCTGGCCAAACTCGAACTGAGCTACACCCAAATTACGGCACCCATCAGCGGCGTGGTTGCACAGCGCATGGTCAAGCCCGGCAATCTGATCAATCTGAATGCTCCGGTCTTCCGCATTGTCGACAATAGCCATCTGGAAGCGGTCTTGAGTGTGCCCGAGCGTCAAATGGCAACGCTGAAGATCGGCATGCCTCTCAGAATGATCGTCGATGCGGTACCTGGCACGATTTTCGAAGGCAAGGTCGACCGCGTCAGTCCGGTGGTGGATTCCGGCAGCGGCACTTTCCGCGTGGTATGCGCATTCGCCGGCGGCAACAACTTGCGTCCGGGAATGTTTGGTCGCATCGAAATCGTTTATGACCAGCGCGATGGCGTGCTTACGCTGCCCCGTGCAGCCTTGATCGAAGACGAAGGCGAATCCGCCGTGTACATCGTGCGCAACAAGAAAGCGGTGCGCGTGCCGGTGCAATTGGGCTACGTGGACGGTGAAGTGGTCGAAGTCCGTTCAGGCGTCAAGGAAAACGACAATGTGATTACCGCAGGTAAAGTTGCCGTACGCGATGGCACCGAAGTGGAAGTACTCAAATCTGCCTCTTCTCCCAAGGTAGCAGTCGATACCAAATCTGCGGCGGCCAAATAAATGAGTATCGTCGAATTTTCCACACGCAGACGCGTGAGCGTCTTCATGTTTACCCTGACGATGGTCCTGTTTGGACTGATCAGCTGGGGTAGCCTGAAGGTTAATTTATTGCCGGATTTGAGTTATCCGACACTCACGGTACGTACCGAATATACCGGTGCGGCACCGTCGGAAATTGAAAACCTGGTCACCGAGCCCGTCGAAGAAGCCGTTGGCGTGGTCAAGGGCCTGAGCAAACTGCATTCGATTTCCCGTCCGGGTCAAAGCGACGTAGTGCTGGAATTCGCCTGGGGCACCGACATGGACCAGGCCAGCCTGGACGTGCGTGAAAAACTCGAAAACCTGAATCTGCCGCTGGATGTATTGCCGCCGGTCCTGTTGCGTTTCAATCCTTCGACCGAGCCAATAATCCGGCTTGTGCTGAGTGTGCCGGAAGGCTTCAAGGGCGATGTCGAAGCAGAATTGATTCGCTTGCGCCGTTATGCCGATGACGAGTTGAAAAAATCGCTGGAACCGGTTGAAGGCGTCGCCGCCGTCAAAGTCGGCGGTGGTCTGGAAGACGAAGTGCAGGTGCGCCTGGATGAGCGCCGCCTAGCCCAATTGAACATGCCGGCAAGTACCGTGATCGATCGGCTCGCACAGGAAAACGTCAATATTTCCGGTGGCCGCATCGCGGAAGGCAATGAGCGCTATCTCGTTCGCACGGTAAACCAGTTCCGTACGCTGGACGAAATGCGCGACATGCTGATCAGCATGCAAAACGGCGTGCCGATTCGCTTGCGCGATGTCGCCGAAATCGAACAGAGTCATAAAGAACGCGAAGCGATGATTCGCCTGCGCGGTTCCGAAGCAGTCGAGCTGGCCATCTATAAAGAAGGCGATTCGAATGCAGTGACCGTTGCGCATGCCGTGCGTGACCGTCTCGCGCAATTGCAAAAAATGGGCGAGCCACAAGGTAACCAAGGTGGCCCGGGCAATGAAGAAGCACCAAAGGCTGCGCCGCCAGTCGTGCGTGCCGATGGCGAATACGTTCTCGGTGGCTACACGCTGCGCACCATTCAAGATACGTCCATCTTCATTGAAAACGCGATTCACGAAGTTCGCAACGAAGCCATCATCGGTGGCTTGCTCGCGATCCTGATCATCTTCGTTTTCCTGCGCGACGGCTGGAGTACGTTGGTTATCTCCTTGTCGTTGCCGGTTTCGATCATCGCCACCTTCTTCTTCATGGATCAGTTGAACCTGAGCCTGAACGTGATGTCATTGGCGGGTTTGGCCTTGGCGACCGGCATGGTGGTCGATGACTCGATCGTCGTATTGGAAAGTATTGCCAAGGCGCGTGAGCGTGGGCTTAGCGTACTGCAGGCCGCGATCACCGGCACGAAAGAAGTGAGCATGGCGGTTGTCGCTTCGACTTTGACAACGGTTGCCGTGTTTTTCCCGCTGGTATTCGTACAAGGTGTGGCGGGGCAGTTGTTCAAAGACCAGGCGTTGACTGTTTCGATCGCGATGGTGATTTCGCTGATAGTTTCCCTGACATTGATTCCGATGTTGAGTTCGGTGAAAGCGAAAGCCCCCATGGCTTTCGTCGATGAAGTGGAAAGCAATGTGCCAGCATGGAGAAGCGCACTGCAATTTCTGAAAGAAATCTTCAAGACTCCCGTTCTCTTTTATCAATCGTTCCTGCGCATGTTCGCGCAGCAGCCCACCGGCGCGATGGGCGGTATCAAGAAAGTCCTCAAAATTGCCGCCGGTCCATTACTCGCAATAATTGCATTGCCGATCTGGATCGTGTGCCTGCTGATCGCCCTGATCGCAATTCCGGTGTTTTTTGTATTCCCCTATATCACCGCAGCGGTGATGGCCGTTTACTACTTCTTCTTCAATGTCGGTACCAAGTTTGTCGGTCCAGCGGCCGTGTTTGTATCAGGATACGCAATCAAGCCCTACGACATGGCTGCAAAGCGTTACCACGAAATTTTGCCGGGGGCATTGAATCGACCATGGCTGGTGCTGGGCAGCGCAACGCTTGCCTTCGTCATCAGTCTGGGTTTGTTGTCGACGCTGGGTGCAGATCTCATCCCGCAATTGGCGCAGGATCGTTTCGAAATGACGGCACGTCTGCCATCGGGCACACGTTTGTCCGATACCGACGCGCTGGTTCGTGCATTTCAGCAAACTCATCAGAACGATCCGGAAATCAAGGCGCTATATGGCGTGAGTGGCACCGGTACCCGTCTTGATGCAAGCCCGACCGAGTCCGGCGAAAACGTCGCCAAGTTAATGGTTGTGCTCAATAAATACAGTCCCGAACGCGAAGCAGCCGTTACCGAACGCATGCGTGCAACGGCCGCGAAATATCCTGGCGTGGAAGTCAAATTCGGCAGGCCGCAATTGCTGAATTTCTCATCACCGCTGGAAATCGAAATCCGCGGTTCCAACTTGCCTGCGATTGAAAAAGCCGCGCGTCGCCTGGCGCAACGCATGCAGCAAAGGCCGCAATTCGCCGACGTGAAAACGTCGGTCCAGGAAGGCTACCCGGAAATCCAGATCTTGTTCGATCAGGAAAGAGCAGCGGCATTGGGCTTGACCGATCGCCAGATTTCCGACCAGATCGTGCGTCAAATACGCGGCGAAGTGGCAACCCGCTACAGCTTCCGCGATCGCAAGATCGACGTTCGTGTACGAGCCCGTGAAACCGATCGCGCAAGCGTTGAAGCCATCCGCAACCTGATCGTCAATCCGCAAAGTGAGACGCCGGTGACGCTAGGTGCCGTGGCCGATGTAAAAGAAACGCTCGGTCCGAGCGAAATCAATCGCGTGGAGCAGGATCGCGTTGCCATTGTTTCTTCGAACCTGCGTGACGTCGATCTGGGTAGCGCCGTTGCCGAAGTAAGGCGTCTGGTGAAGGAGGAGCCGCTGGGTACCGATATCCAATTGAGCTTTGGCGGACAAAGCGAGGAGCTCGAAGCGTCGCAGAATTCCTTGATGTTTGCCTTCGCACTGGCCATCTTCCTGGTCTATCTGGTGATGGCATCGCAATTCGAGTCCTTGCTGCATCCGTTCGTGATCATGTTCTCGGTGCCGTTGGCCATCGTGGGTGCGGCCCTGGCCTTATTCATCGTCGGTTCGCCGGTATCGGTCGTGGTATTTATCGGATTGATCCTGCTGGTTGGTATCGTGGTGAAAAACGCGATCGTGCTGATCGACAAGGTAAACCAGTTGCGTGATGAGGGCGTTCCGAAACGCCAGGCGATTTGCGATGCCGCCGAATCACGTTTGCGTCCGATCATCATGACCACGCTGACGACCTTGTTCGGTTTCGCGCCGCTGGCATTCTTCGCGGGTGAGGGTGCCGAGGTGAGGCAGCCGATGGCGATTACCGTGATTGGCGGCTTGATCGTTTCAACCTTGCTCACGCTGGTCGTCATTCCGGTCGTGTATGACCTGATGGACCGTCGTGGCGATGCCTGGTACCGCGAACGCGGTCAGCGCCATCGCGGCGAACTCGAAGGCCATCCGATCGATACCGAGGAAGGTACCGCATGAAGACGATGGCGGAGTTGAGTTTACGTCGACCGGTAACGGCCGTGATGTTCTACATCTCGATGGTGGTGATCGGTTTGATCGCCGCATTCAGGTTGCCTTTGGAACAATTCCCCGACATCAGTTTCCCGTTCGTGTTCGTGCAGATGCCGTATGCAAATTCGACACCTTCGGAAGTTGAACGCACGATCACGCGTCCGGCCGAAGAAGCGATTTCGACGGTTGACGGCATCAAACGCATTGATTCCAACAGCCGTTCCGACGGTGCCGATATCTTCCTGCAATTCTCCGACATGAGTCGCGATATCGGTGTCGCAACGACGCAAATCCGCGATCGGCTCGACGCCATTCGCCGTGATTTGCCGGGCGATTTTCAACGTTATCAAGTGTTGTCGTTTTCGCCCAGCGGACAGGCGATGTTGCAGATCCGTTTTGCTTCGCCACGTGACCTGAGCGGCGACTACGAGCTTATCCGCCAGCATATTGCACGGCGTCTCGAGCGCGTGCCGGGTGTAGCGCGGGTTGAAATCAGCGGCGCGACCCAACCGGAAGTCGAAGTTGCGATTGATTCGGTACGCATGACCGCGCACAACATCAGTTTGAACGAGCTTGCGGTGAAGCTGAGATCGATCAATTTTTCCGCCTCCGGCGGCGAGATTGACGAAGGCATTCGTCGTCTGCGCGTGCAACCGGTGGGTGAAATTCGTTCGCTGGATGAATTGCGCAATCTGGTCATCGATGCCAAAGGCCTGCGACTGAGCGATATCGCAACGATCAGATTGAAGCCGCAACGCACGCAGATCATGCGTCGTCTAGACGGCACGCCGGCGGTAGGCATCGATGTCTTCCGCGAAAGCGATTCCAATCTGGTTGACGTAGCCAAGGCCGTGTGGACGGAAGTCGAATCGATACAGCAAGACGAAGCGCTGCAGGGAATCCGGTTCATTACCATTGGCGACCAGGCGGAAAGCGTAACCAGTTCGATTGACGAATTGATCCAGTCCGGCTGGATCGGATCGGGTTTGTCGCTATTGGTCTTGTTCTACTTTTTGCGGCATTGGCCATCTACGCTGATGGTGTCGCTCGCGATTCCGATCTGTATCGTGATGACCTTGGGGGCGATGTACTTCCTCGGATTGACCTTGAATATCCTGACGATGATGGGGCTGTTGCTAGGCGTCGGCATGTTGGTGGACAACGCCGTGGTCGTCGTGGAGTCCATCTACCAATTTCGGGAAAAATATCCGAACGATCCGATGCGTTGCGCGATTGAAGGTACCCGTGGTGTACAGCTTGCGATCAGCGCCGGCACCCTGACCAGCATCATCGTGTTTGCCCCGAATATTTTCGGCGAGCGTAACGAAATCAGCGTTTATCTTGCCCAGATCGCCTACACGATTACGATTTCATTATTGTGCTCTTGGTTGGTCGCCGTCAGCCTGATCCCGATGATTTCGGCACGCCTGAAAACACCGCCGGCGGTCACGGCCGAACATGGATTCGTCCCGCGCCTGACCCGCAACTACGCAAAATTGTTGTCCTGGTCGCTGAATCATCGCGGTTGGTCATTGGTGGCAATCGGCCTGATCTTCTTCATCAGCCTTCCACCATTCGCGATGATGAAAAAGGATATGTTCCCGAACGAGGCCAGTCGCGAATTGAACGTCAATTTCAATTGGCGAGGTTCCTACACGCTGGAACAAATGTCGACCGAAGTGGCGAAGGTCGAGGCGTTTTTCGAAGCGCGCAGGAAGGAATACCAGCTCAAGCAGATTTATGTTTTCTTCGGTGAGCAGGGTTTCGCGGGCGTTCGACTCACACTTAACGACGAAGGCTATTCCTGCAACACGGCCGCATCGCAGGTATTGATGGCGGTTGGAATCCGCGATCACGACATATGTCTGCGTGCGCCGGAAGAGATCCAGGAACAAATTCGCAAGGAATTGCCGAAATTGGCACGCGCGGAATTGAATTTTGGTGATGGCGGCGGCCCGGGTGGCAATCAAAGCAAGACCGACCAAACCGTGCAGGTATTCATCGAAGGCGATTCCAGCGAGAAGCTGCAGGAAATCGGCCAGCAATTGTTGCCGCTGTTCTCGGGCCTCAAGGAATTGCGCGATGTTCGCCTGGATGTGGGCGACGTCAATTCCGAAGTGAGGGTTACCGTCGATCGTGAAAAAGCGGCGGCCTACGGTTTCAGCACACGCGACGTCGCTCAATATATCGGCATAGCTTTGCGTGGTACGCCGCTACGCGAATTCCGGAACAACGACGAACAAGTGCCGGTCTGGGTTCGTTTCGAAGGCGCCGAGAATTTCCATATCAAGGACATGTCTGCGCTAACCTTGCGTCGTCCCGACGGTAGCAGCGTTCCGTTGCTGTCGATGGTGGACGTCCGCATTGAGCAATCGGCCAGCCAGATCGGTCGTTCGAATCGCCAGACGGCGCTTACCGTCACCGCCAATTTGGCACCGGGCATCGAAGTGGATAAGGCACGCGAGGCCATTCAGGAGCTCACGAACAAAATCGAACTCGAACCGGGATACTCCGTTGGTTTTGGCCAGGATTTCAATTTCGGCGAAGACGCGATGAACCAGATGGTCATGAACACCGGATTGGCATTCCTGCTGATTTTTATCGTTATGGCTGCCTTGTTCGAATCGGTGGTGCAACCACTCGCGATTCTCAGTGGTGTGCTGTTCTCGATTCTGGGCGTCGGCTGGCTGTTCTTCCTGACGGGAACCACTTTTTCGATCATGGCCTTTATCGGAATCCTGGTATTGATGGGTGTGGTGGTGAACAACGGCATCGTGATGCTGGAGCACATCAATAGCCACCGCCGTCATGGCGTGCACCGGACAGAGGCACTGGTGATCGGTAGCAAGGAACGTCTGCGCCCGATTTTGATGACCATGGGCACGGCATGCCTGGGTATGGTGCCACTGTGTTTCGGCACTTCCGGGATTGGTGGCGACGGTCCGCCGTATTATCCGATGGCACGTGCGATCGTGGGCGGGCTGATATTTTCGACGGTTGTTTCGTTGACCTTCCTACCTACGATCTATGCCTTGTTTGATGACTTGAGCATATGGATGGGTATCCAGATCCACGCGATGCGGGACAGAGTGCGTATCTTGTTCCACCCGCAATCGGAAAGTCCCTGATTTGTTTCCGTAAATAAAAAAACGTCCGGCAAAACCGGACGTTTTTTTTTATGGCGTCAGCTTAGCTTGCCGACGATACTCAAACCGGCAATCCACACGGCGGCAACCGTCGCAAGATTGGTTAAAGTAAAATTGACGAAGACGCGGGCAACGCGATTTTTCCACCAGCCCTGCCAATGGCTGGTGTCGTCACGCAATTTCAGGAAATCTTCGTAAGTCGGTTTGCGAATCCAGGCTTCAACAAACGCGCTCACCATGCCGGAGCTTAAAGCCGGGTGCAGCGGGGTGATGGGTGCGGCGACGATCGCACTGAGAATGCTCAGTGGATGACCGCCGGCGAGCGCGCAGCCAATCCCGCTGAGCACGCCGGTAATCAACACCCATTGCAGTACGAGTTTTCCGCCGAGTTCGGCGCCGCCGTGATAAAAGCCCCAGGCAAAGCCGCCAACCAGGAATATCGAAAGAAAAATGGTGAACCACGGTATCTTGCTGCCGGTTGGTACCGAATTGAGCGTATCGCAGGTGGTATGCGGATGATCGGGAGCATTGGCGAGCGCCTCGCTCAGGCCCTTCAAATGTCCCGCCCCAATAACGGCCAGCACTTCGCGTGGTTTGGTCGCTTCTGTTTGTTCGCGCAACTGTGCCGCCATGTAACGGTCGCGTTCGGCAATGATTTTTTCGTAAAGTTGCGGCGTGGTCTCGGCAAATTCACCAAAGCTCGATTCGAGAATATCGCCTTCTTTCAGGCGTTCGATTTGTTCTTCATCGACTTCTTCGTTGATCAATAAGCTGCCTGCCAGACCGGCCATCAGTTTGCTGCGGCCCCAAAAACCCAGGCTGTACCAGGCACGTTTCAGCGTGGTGCCAATATCGCGGTCGATTAAATAAAGCGGCAGATTGTTTTCCGTTGCGCCAAGCGCGGCCGCTTTCAGTTCTGCGCCGGGTTCGATGCCAAGTTGCTCTGCCAAGCGGCGTTGATAGGCCGCCATGGCGAGATTGGCCGCCATCAATCCCATTTTGCCTTCGCGGATAATCTGGAACAGATCCAGTTTTGCCAAAGCATTGCTGTCGGTCATGGCGCGATGGCGGTTGGTATCGAGTTCCACGGCGACGGCATCGAATTGATTGCTGGCAATCGCTGCCTTTACGGCATCGACGCTGGCTTTCGACACATGGGCGGTACCCAGCAAGGTAAAACGCACGCCGTCGCGCTCGATGATCGCGTGTGGTTGGTCGCTTAAAAAATCCGGTGTCCTTGTTTCTGGTTCGTTGCTCATCGTAAATCTCGAAAATCTGAAAACTAGACTGTTATTCCCGCGCAGGCGGGAATCCAGTGGCGTATTTGATGCTTGAAGTCGCTGGCTCCCCCCGAATTAAGCACTCGGGGATGAGGTTTGAATCATGATTCGGTTGCCTAATCGCGATAACGCTTCAGTAAATCCTGATAAGCATCGATACGGCGATCACGCAGGAATGGCCAGATGCGGCGAACATGTTCGCTGCGCTGCATATCCAATTCTGCAAAAAGAATTTCAGGTGCGTCGGTATTCGCTTCGGTAATGATTTCACCTTGTGGGCCAAGCACCTGGCTGGAACCCCAGAATTGAATGCCGGCGGCACCGTGCAGTGGTGAAGGTTCGAAACCGGTTCGGTTGCAGCTGAGAACCGGGATGCCATTGGCTACCGCGTGACCGCGATGACTGAAAATCCAGGCCATGCGTTGGCGATCTTTTTCGGACGGGTCGTCACTCGGATCCCAACCGATCGCGGTCGGATACAACAAGATTTCTGCCCCGGCCAACGCCATCAAACGTGCCGCTTCCGGATACCACTGGTCCCAGCAAACCAGCACACCCAATTTGCCGACCGAAGTCTGGATCGGATGAAACCCAAGATCGCCCGGCGTGAAATAGAATTTTTCGTAGAAACCGGGATCATCCGGAATATGCATCTTGCGATATTTGCCGACTAGCTCGCCGTCAGCTTCAAACACCACCGCCGTGTTGTGATAGAGACCGGCAGCGCGCTTTTCGAACAGCGATGCCACCAATACAACGCCATGCTGTTTTGCCAATGCAGACAGGCGTGCCGTACTCGGACCGGGGATGGTTTCGGCAAGATTGAATTCATCCACCGATTCATGCTGGCAAAAATAGGCGCCATTGTGCAGTTCCTGCAGCAATATCAATTTCGCACCGTCTTTCGCAGCCTCGGCGACGCGCTGTTCGATCACGACGAGATTTGCTTCGGCAGTGCCGTGGTTGATTTCCTGGATCAGGGCAACTTTGAGTTTCGCTACGCTCATGACAATAAACCTTCGGGAAGCTGCATGGTGATGCAGTGCAAACTGCCGTTTTGCCAAATGAGCGAACGGCAGGGAATCTGGATGATCTGGCGGCCCGGGAAGGCCAGCGCCATCACATCGGCAGCATTGTCATCCATGGGGTCGCCATAGGCCGGCATCAAGACTGCACCGTTGATTATCAGGAAGTTCGCATAGGAAGCTGCCAAGCGGCGGCCGTTATCGAGAATCGGTTTTGGCCAAGGCAACTCGAACAGGCGATAAGGCTGTCCATTGGCCTGCTTGAAAGCTGCCAATTCCTTCGCCATGGTCTGCAGTTCGATGTAATGCGAATCTTCGGTGTCCTGGCAGCCTTGGTAGATAATCGTATCGATCGATGCAAAGCGGGCGAGGGTATCGATGTGCGCGTCGGTATCGTCGCCTTCCAGATAGCCATGGTCGAGCCAGAGCGTACGCGACTGATGCAATTCGGCTTCCAGAATGGTGGTGATTTCATCCCGCGATTTATCCGGATGCCTTTCGTGCAGGCAATGCCAGGTGCTGAGCAAGGTGCCCTGGCCATCGGTTTCGATGCCGCCGCCTTCAAGCGCAAATTCTATGCGTTGGTGTTGGGCGTTATGAAAGACGCCGTGTTTGAATAAATTGCGAACGATCAAATCATCCAGGCCTGCTTCGAATTTTCCGCCCCAGGCGGTGAAATGGAAATCTAGCAAACGAAAGCCGTTTTCCTCGCGCAAACTGATCGGGCCGGAATCACGCAACCAAGTGTCGTCGTATTCGATGACTTCGAAACGAACGCGCTGCAAATTAACGCCGGCATCCAGCAACAGATAACGTGCGTGCTGCAGAAGGTTATTGTCGGGAACCAGAATCAGTGCTTTTTGGAAGCGGGTGATCGCAACCACCAAGGCGACATAGGTGGATTCGACGCTGCTTAAACGATCTGCCCAGTCGGTGTCGCTATGGGGCCATGCAATTAAAACGGCGGACTGGGTTTCCCATTCCGCCGGAAAACGAATCTTCTTGATCATGCTTATTGTCGTGCGGGCGCGGGCCCAACTTCCTGTGCATTTGCCCGGGTCAAAACTGCATCGACAACGTGGGTGTTTTCAAAATAGACCGAGAAATTGGCATAAACCCAACGTGTAATCGGCGGAGTGCGGCGCGAACCGCCACCGACGGCGGAAAGTTTCTGCTGAGGCGCGCCGAATCGTGCTTCCACCTGCGCCATGCTGCTGCCGCGTTTTGGCAATGCGGAAGCTTGCTCGGAACTGACTCGTTCGATCAACAGAGTATCGGCATGAACAGCGGGGGCGTTCAGGCTGAGCAACAAACCTGCGGCGAAAGATAAAGTGAGTAATTTCATAAAAACCTCTCAAGGTTCGGGGGGAGCCAAGTGACTGGGTTGAATCTTCGCAGATTGCGCCCCGCTTGGCCATGTTTTGGCCGCCAAAACGAGCCTGCGGGGTCAACCGATATGCGGTATCAGCGTTCATTCCAGTATTCCGGACGCATTACCCAGGCGAGGGCATCATGAATACGACCCGCAGGCAGCTATTCTCAGGCTTTTTGGAAGCCGAAAAACCACGGCGAAAAATAGGCGGAGCCGCAACGAAGCCGGCGCGAGTCCAAAAGGCTCCGTCTCCCGGCATTCTGGCGACTCCAGCCCCGGATGACTCGACTTTGGGGGCCGTTGATCCATTGGTCATCCTGCTCAATCGCTGTACTTTCGGTTTCAAGGAAAGCGAATACCAACGTGCACTGAGCCTGGGCTACACCGGCTGGCTGCAGGAGCAGCTCAATTACACCTCGCTGGATGTCAGCATTCTGGAAAGTGCGATAGCTACTTCATTGCCGCGGGTGAACTGGACTGCCGCGCAACTGATCACCGAGGCCAAATCTTCCGGGAAACCCGGGCTGGGCGCCAAAGACCTGACGGCGGCAACACTGCTCAGGCAACTTCATAGCTCGAGGCAATTGCTTGAAGTAATGGTCGATTTCTGGAGCAATCATTTCAATATCACGGCGGCATCGGCGCCGGAAAATTATTATAAAGTCGTCGATGATCGCGATACCGTCCGGGCCCATGCCTTGGGAACATTCCCCAATATGCTCAAGGCAAGTGCCCGCAGCCTGGCCATGCAGTATTACCTCGACAACGTGAGCAACACGAAGTCCGGGCCGAATGAAAATTACGCCCGTGAATTGATGGAGCTTCATACTCTGGGAGTGACGGGGGGCTACACAGAAACCGACGTCAAGGAAGTGGCGCGTTGTTTCACCGGCTGGACCGTTTCCGGGCAAAGCAGCAATGCACCGGTCTTCAGTTTTCTCTTGAACAAGCACGATACCGGCGCAAAAACGGTATTGGGTCGCACCATTCCGGCCGGACGCGGCATTGAAGACGGCGATGACGTATTGAATATTCTTGCTACGCATCCATCCACGGCAAAATTCATCGCCAAAAAACTATGCGTGCGTTTTGTCGGCGATACGCCGGAGACCAGCATCGTCGATCAAGTCGCCGCGACTTACATGGCAACCAACGGCGATATTCCCTCGATGCTCTGGACCATTTTCGGCAGTGCCGAATTCATGGCGAGCTACGACAGGAAAATTCGCAAACCCACCGAATACGTGATTGGCGTATTGCGGGTTACCGAACCAACGTTGACGGCCGAATACCTTTCAAAAATCAGCACACCGATCACCACGATGGGCAATATGCCGTTTCAATGGCCGGCGCCGAACGGTTATCCGGACAGCCTCGGCTACTGGATCAATACCGGTGCCATGCTGTCGCGATGGAACTGGGCATTCGGATTGTCGGAAGACACCCTCGGCAGCTCCATTCGAATCAACATACCTTTGCTGATCGGAAGTGCCAATACTCCGACGGCATTGGTCGATCGCCTGTCTGCGCGCTTGTTGCGAAGAACATTGGCGACTGCGGATCGTGATCGATTTATCAATTTCGCCGCTCAGGGCGGTTCGCCTACGCAGGTGTACTCGGGCACGACACTCACTTTGCGTTCGCGTGAATTGATCGGCCTGATGTTGAGTTCACCCTACTTTTTGTATCGCTGAGGCTATCGCCATGGAACTATCACGTCGCCATTTTCTGCAAGCTTCCGCTGTCTGTGCCGGTACCGCGGT
>CAZPCE010000012.1:0-25096 GCA_964584915.1 uncultured Arenimonas sp.
GCCCCCGATATAATGGCGAACATTAAAACCATCGGGCATCGCCCTTAAGGTAGAAACGTGCGCAACCACGATTTAGTATTTCTCAAACATTTCTCGCAAGTTATCGCTTTTTTGGTGGCTGTCACCATTGCCCTGATCTTGCTGGGTTTGTATATCAATAACCTGAAGCCCGCCGAAGTCAGCGAAGCAAAAGCCGAGCAGGTCGCGTTGGCCATTCAGCCGCACGGCGCGGTCTACGCCGGCGCCACCGGTGCTGCCGCACAGGCCGAGGCCAAGAAAGCGGCCGACGAGGCCGCCAAAGGCCAGGTCGCTTACGACGGTACGCTCGACGGCTCGGTGATCTTCGGCAACCTGTGCACCGGCTGCCATACCAGCGGCGCGGGCGGTGCCCCCAAGATGGAAAAAGCTGCCTGGTCTGCCCGCATTGCCCAAGGCAAGGACACGCTGCATAAACACGCGATCGAAGGCTACAACAATGTCGGCGTGATGCCGGCGCGTGGCGGCAACCCCTCCCTGACCGACGCGCAAGTGATTGCCACGGTCGACTGGATGGTAGGCAACCTCAAGTAATCACAAGCATTCGCTTGATCACACGCCGCCTTCGGGCGGCGTTGTTTTTTCCGGCACCGGGACTCGGTCGAATAGGTTTTTGGAGATTCACTCGCTTATGATGCTGCCATGAATAAACCCATGCCCGCGTTTCCAGAATCGACCGGCAGCCTCTTGTTGCCGGGCCCCGCGGGCGGGCTTGAATTGGCGGTCGATCTGCCCGAGCCATCGATAAGCCGGCAAGGCGTGGCGGTGATTTGCCATCCCAATCCACCCGATGGTGGCACTTTGCACAACAAGGTGGTCACCATGTGCGCCCGCGCCTTGAACGAACACGGCATTGCGACCGTGCGTTTCAATTTCCGCGGCGTGGGCCAGTCTGAAGGTGTTTTCGACAACGGCCGTGGCGAAGTGCTGGACTTGGTTGCCGTCGCGGAATGGGCGCAGCAGTCCAAGCCGCAAGCCGCGTTGTGGCTCGCCGGCTTTTCATTCGGAAGCTGGGTCGCACTGCTGGGTGCAAGGCAACTTCCGGTCCGGCAGATGATTTCGATTGCGCCACCGGTCGGTTTGCGTGATTTTTCCGGTGTGCTGCCGCCCGCCTGCCCGTGGCTGTTGATCCAGGGCGAGGACGACGAAATCGTCAGCGCCCCCGGCGTGCTTGCCTGGGCCGAGGCACAAAAACCGATGCCGCAAATCGTCAGGATGCCCGAAACCGGGCATTTCTTTCATCGCCGCCTGATCGATTTGCGCGGCGCCATCAAGAATGGTGTGCGCAAGAATCTGCCCGGGCTGCTCGCTGGTTAATGATGAACCCATCTGTCGGCAGTACCCCCACCGAACTCTACGAACAAGGCCTGACCCAGGGACATTGGCGTCGCGATCGCGCACAGGAATTGGTGCTGAAATCGCTTGATCGCATTCACGAAAGCCTGCACGGCAAATCGAATTCCCTGCTGGACAAAATCGGCGCCGCATTTCGCGACAACACGCCGGTGCAAGGCTTGTATCTGTGGGGTGGCGTGGGTCGCGGCAAAACTTTCCTGACCGATCTATTGTTCGAGTCATTGCCGGAACAGAACAAGACACGCTGGCATTTCCACCGTTTCATGCAGGATATCCACGGCCGCCTTCGCACGCTGACCAATACCGAAGACACCTTGAGCGTGATCGCGAAAGACCTGGCAAAAAATACCCGGCTATTGGTTCTCGACGAATTTTTCGTCAGCGACATCGGCGATGCCATGATTCTCGGACGCCTGCTTGAGCAACTGTTTGCACGTGGCGTATGCCTGGTCACCACGTCGAATATTCCGCCGCAGGAGCTTTACCGCGACGGGCTGCAACGCAACAATTTTTTGCCCGCGATCGCGCTGCTCGAAAAGCATTGCCAGGTAATGAAGCTTGAAAGCGCGCGTGATTACCGTTTGCGCCACTTGGCGCACGCCGCCACCTATTTGACGCCCTGCGATGAAAATGCCGAAAAAGGCCTGCACGAACATTTCCGTCGCCTGTCGCTGCATCATGCGAGCCATCACGATTCCCTGCTGATCAATGATCGGCATATCAAGATCAAGGCCCTGAGCGAGGGCATCGCCTGGTTTGAATTTTCCGAACTGTGCGAAGGCCCGCGCGCGGTCAGCGACTACATCGAAATTGCCCGCGACTTTCATACCGTATTGATCTCGAACGTACCGCGTTTTTCTTCGCACAACGAAGACCCTGCCCGGCGTTTCGTGCACTTGATCGACGAGTTCTACGATCGTCACGTCAATCTGCTGCTATCGGCACAGGCCGATCCTTTTGCCCTGTATCAGGGCAACAAGCTCGAGCGCGAATTCGAACGCACCAGTTCGCGCCTGATCGAAATGCAGAGCATGGATTATCTGGCGCTGGAACATCGGCCATGAAACGACTGGCCGCATTTGCACCCTGGTATGCGGCATTTTTGGGCATTGCAGCCACGCTACTGCTGTTTTACCCGGGCTACATGAGCTGGGATTCCGCCTATCAATGGTGGCAGGCAAGACACGCCAATTACGATCCGGTGCACCCGCCGTTGATGTCGATGATCTGGAGCGTTTGCAACACACTCTGGCGCGGCCCGGGCGGCATGTTTGCATTGCAGATCGTGTTGATATGGACGGCGTTCGCGGCGTTCGCGGCCACGCTCGAACGACCGCTCTGGCAAAAATGCCTGCTGGTATTGCTGATCGGTTTCTGGCCGCCGCTGTTCGCGCTTTCGCTGCATATCTGGAAAGACCTGTGGACGATGCTGGCCTTTGCCTGGGCGGTCGCGTTTCTGGCGATGGAACTGAAAAAACCTTCGCGAAAATTGCGCATCGCCGCCCTGATCGCGATCGCGGCAGCCTGCGCATTCCGACACAACGCACTAAGCGGGGCATTGCCATTCTTGTTCTGGATGGCGCACAGGGAAAATATCGGTGGCAAGTCCGGCTATCCGTTTATCCGGAAATCGGCAGTCACCCTATCGCTGACCATTGCGGTGTTGGGTGTTTCAAAAATTCCCAATCTTGATCCCCGGGTGAAACACACCGATGCGATCTGGTCGGTAGTGACGCTGTGGGATGCCTCGGCGGTGTCGCTCGAAGAAAACAGGCTGGTCATTCCCGCCGAATTGAAAGACGACACGCTCAGCTTGCAGGACCTGAAGCAGCACATCAGGGATTACACCAACACCACGGTTTTCGAATCGGGAAAACTGAAGCACAGTTTCGACGGCCCCTATACGCCAGAACAAAAAAAAGCGCTCGTCCGTCTTGCTTGGTCGCTGCCGATCGAACACGGCAATGCTTATTTCAAGCATCGTTTGCGGCTGGCGGAATTGCTTTACGGTCTGGACCAGAGAGGTCTGCCCGATGGCCAGGTATTGATGCCCGGCCGGGCAACCTATGGCGACAACCCGCCAGTCGATTCGATTGCATCGCCGCAGGAACAACGCGTGCTCGGCAAGCTTCAATCCTGGATCGACACGCCGGTATTTGCCGGCTGGATTTATCTCTCTATCGCGCTGCTGCTGAGCGCCGGCATTTTCATCCAGCAGAAATCGCCAACTGCCGGTCTTGCGATTGCCGTCGCGGTTTCCTCGCTTGCCTATGCCTTACCCTTGGCATTGGTTTCCGGCAGCGCGGAATTTCGCTATCTGGCCTGGCCAGTGCTTGCATGCCTGATGGCGCTAGCCTTAATGTTCTCTGCCTGGCGCGCTCCTGAAAACCGGTGACCGTTCCTTTCAGTGCCACACACGTGAATCAACTCAGAAATTTTGGAGGCACCATGCGCAACCATTCCCTGCTCCTCGCCCTTGCCGGCGCGTTAACGTCACTGACCGCAGCGAATGCCGTCGCGGCCGATCTTTATCCCGCTGAAATCGATGCCAAAGTGCTGGCCTGGCGCCGCGATATCCACCAATTCCCGGAACTGGGCAACCGCGAATTCCGCACCTCGAAACTGGTCGCCGACCATCTGAAAAAACTCGGCCTTGATGTCAAAACCGGCATCGGCCACACCGGTGTGGTGGCCATATTGAAAGGCGGAAAACCCGGCCCGCGGATCGCGATTCGCGCCGACATGGACGCGCTCCCGGTCACCGAACGCAATGCGCTGCCGTTCGCGTCGAAACAGACCACCGAGTTCCGTGGCGAGAAAACCGGCGTGATGCATGCCTGCGGCCACGATTCGCATACCGCGATGCTGATGGGTGTCGCCGAAGCGATGGTCGACATGAAAAAGGATTTGAAAGGCGAGGTGATGTTCATTTTCCAGCCCGCCGAAGAAGGTCCGCCCGACGGTGAAACCGGCGGTGCTTCCGCGATGCTGGCCGAAGGCTTGTTCAAGAACTACAAACCGCAGGCGATTTTCGGCTTGCATGTGTGGAGCGCCTTGAATGCCGGGCAAGTCGGTTATCGAAGCGGCCCCGCGATGGCGGCATCGGACCGATTCCGCATCGTGGTGAAAGGCCGCCAAACGCACGGCTCGCGTCCCTGGGGCGGCGTGGACCCGATTGTCGCCGCGGCCAACATCGTCAACACGACGCAAACGATCGTCAGCCGCCGCATGGATATTTCCAAGCTGCCGGTCGTCGTCAGTTTCGGCGCGATCAAGGGCGGCATCCGCTACAACATCATTCCCGACGAAGTGGAGTTGATCGGCACCATTCGCACCTTCGATGAAGGCATGCGGCAAAAAGTATTCGCCGAACTGAAAAGCATCGCCGCCAACGTCGCCGAAGCGCACGGTGCCACCGTGGTCAGCGAAGTGCCGGACACCGTCGGCAATCCGGCCACCGTGAACAATCCGGACTTGACCACCCAAAGCGTGCCGAGTCTTGTCAAAGCCGCCGGCGCGGAAAACGTCGTGAACATGTCGCTCGTGATGGGCGCAGAGGATTTTTCCTACTACGCCAACGAAGTGCCGGGCTTCTTCTTTTTCGTCGGCGCCACGCCGGTCGGGCAGGATGCAGTGAATGCACCGAGCAACCATTCGCCGGAATTTTTTCTCGACGAATCGGCATTGAAAGTCGGTACCCGCAGCCTGCTGCAGGTGGCATTGGATTACATGAATCAAGCGCCATGAATTCGGTCGAAAATTCCAGCCTGGGCAAAGCGGTCAGCTATGGCGGTCACTATGACGCCAGCGTGCTGTATCCGATTCCGCGTGCCGACAAACGCCAGGAAATCGGCATTGCCGAACCACTGCCTTTTTCCGGCGTGGATATCTGGAATGCCTATGAGTTCAGCTGGCTCGACGGCCGCGGCAAACCGAAAGTCGCGCTGATCGAATTCCGGTTTCCGGTCACTTCGCCGAATATCATCGAATCGAAAAGTTTCAAGCTGTATCTCAACAGCTACATGCAAACGCGCTTCAACGATACCGAAGCGATGCGCCAGCAAATCGCGCGCGATTTGTCGCAGGCGGCCGGCGCCAATGTCAGCGTGATGCTGGTCACGATCAATGCGATGGCGAGCGCCGAAATCGATTTGCTTGAAGGGACGCTGATCGACGATTTGCCGCTCGACATTGAAAGTTACGGACCGCCGAACGCCAAATACCTGAGCGCCGATTGCGAGATCGTGACCGATGAAGTGCTGGTCTCGCATTTGTTGAAATCCAATTGCCCGGTTACCGGCCAGCCGGATTGGGCCAGCCTGCAAATCCGTTATCGCGGGCCGCGCCTGGATCGCGATGGTTTGCTGCGTTACCTGATTTCCTATCGCGAGCACAACGAATTCCACGAGCAATGCGTCGAACGCATTTTTGTCGACATCATGCGCGAGTGTTCACCGCAACGCCTGGCGGTGTATGCTCGCTACACCCGGCGCGGCGGTCTGGACATCAATCCGTTTCGCGCCAGCCCCGGACTGCCAAACCCCGGCAATCCACGCACCGCAAGACAGTAAGGGAGTCACCATGCGTCCAGCTCATTCCATCGGCCTCGTATTCATGCTGATCCTTGCCTTGAGCGCCTGCAAACCCGAAGCGACGGAAAACAAGCCGGCGGTCAACGCGGAAAAAGCGGCGGTAAAAACCGAGCCAGCGAAGGAAAAAAAGGAAGGTTTGTTCGGCGGCATGTTTTCCAGCGAACCGGAACCGGCAAAACTTGATCTGGGCGAATTCAAACTGCTGGAAGTCAATCTCGGGACATCGCTGGATTCGGACAATCTCGTGGCAAAGCCGAAAACCGTGTTTGGCAGCAAGGATAAAATCTACGCCAGCGTGCTGAGCAATGGACAGCACCAGGGCCTGAACATCAAGGCCCGCTGGACGGCACCCGACGGCAGTCTCGTTGCCGAAACCGAGCAAGCGCTTGTGCCGGTGAAAGGCACGGTCAGTACTTTCAGCATCAGCAACGACCAGCCCTGGCCCGTCGGTGCCTACACGCTCGATATTTCCCTGAATGGTCTTGTTCAGAGAACGGTCAGTTTCGAAGTCAAATAAGGCGTTATGGTGTGCGTCCGTCCTACAAATCGCACGACGCCGTGTTGGTATGGGACGTTGTTTCCTAGGAGATCATCATGAGTGGCGACAAGCCGAAAGCGGATTTTTCCGGTGTGAGTGGCGGCGTGCAGAGTACTGCGCCGATTGTCGAGAAAGCGGATTTTTCCGGGGTAAGCGGCGGCGTGCAAAGTACCGCACCCGTAACCGAACCGCAGCATGAAATTTATGTCGTGCAGAAAGGCGATACCTTGTCGAAAATCGCCAAGGAACATTACGGCAAATCCAGCAAATACCATGCGATATTCGAAGCCAATAAAGATATTTTGAAAGATCCCGACCATATCTATCCCGGTCAGGAACTGAAACTCCCCAAACTCGACGATTAATCCATCTACATAATTTCTGGAGAACACTGATGTCCGTAATGAACAAGCTTTTTATCGCCGCCGGTTTGACGCTGGCATTGAGCGCCTGCAAAAAAGAAGAGCCGGTTGAAGTCGCGCCCGCACCCGCAGTCGTTGAACCCGCTCCGGCTCCTGTCGCCGCACCGGCCGAAGTGCTGCCTGCAGCAGTTACCGTCGCCGCAGTCAATCTGGGCACCGCCGTCGGCGCGGATCAAAAAGTTACCACGGCCTCCACGAGCTTCGGTACCAAGGATGTGATCTATGCCGCCGTCGATACCAAGAATGCCGCCAAGGATGTTGCGCTTGCGGTGAAATGGACTTTCCAGGACGGCCAAACCGTTCATGAAGAAAGCACCACGATTTCGCCCGAAGGCGACGCGACCACCAACTTCAAACTGGCGAACGACAAAGCCTGGCCGGTCGGCAAATACAAAGCCGAAATTTCACTGAACGGCGCACCTGCGCAATCGGTCGATTTCGAAATCAAATAACGAATAAATCACCTGGTTCATAAAAACGGCGTGTTTCAGGACACGCCGTTTTTTGTGGGCTGCTATGATGCTGCATGAAACATCCCTGCCTAGATTGTGGCGCCTGCTGCGCGGCGTATCGCGTCGCTTTTTACTGGACCGAGGCGCAACCGGAAAATCCTCACGGCGTTCCCGCCGAAATGGTCGCCATCACCCGGCCCAATATTCTCGCCATGCGCGGCACCGACATCCCCGACATCCGCTGCATTGCGTTGAAGGGAAAAATCGGAGAGCAGGTGTATTGCTCGATCTATTCGCAGAGGCCTTCGCCCTGCCATGATTTGAAAGCCAGTTACGAAGACGGCGAAAACAGTCCGCAATGCGATCGTGCGCGGGAAAAGCATGGCATGTCCCCCTTGACGCCGGAGATTTGGCTGGAGACGCAGGAAAGCTAAAATGGCTAAACTGTATTGGTAATTTCACCGAGCCATCCGCATGCACCCAAGCCCGCACGCTCCCTCCTATTACGCCGCCACGGCGAACCCGCAACCGGAACGTCCTGCATTGCGGGAAAACATCGAAGCCGATATTTGCATTATCGGCGCGGGCTACACGGGATTGTCCGCCGGCCTGCATTTGGCCGAAGCGGGCTTCAAGGTCGTGATTCTGGAAGCGGCGAAAATAGCCTGGGGCGCTTCGGGCCGTAACGGCGGCCAAATCGTGCACAGCTACTCACGCGACATGGACGTGATCGAAGCACGCCACGGGAAAGATACCGCAAACGCACTCGGCGGCATGGCGTTCGAAGGCGCCCGCATCATTCGCGAGCGGATCGAAAAATACGATATCCAATGCGATTTGAAAAACGGCGGCATTTACGCTGCCAAGACCAAAAAGAAAATCCACGATCTGGAAGCGCATAAAAAACTCTGGGAAGCCTACGGCAACGATCAGCTAAGCCTGCACGACAAAGGCGAAGTGCATCGCTTCATCAACAGCGACAGTTACGAGGCGATTCTGGTCGACAAAAGCGGCGGCCACTTCCATTCGATGAATCTGGCGCTCGGCGAAGCCACGGCACTGGAAAGTCTGGGCGGCACGATTTACGAAGATTCCCGCGTAACCAAAATCGATCGCGGCACGAAAGCCCTCGTGCATACCGGGCAAGGTTCGGTGAAAGCAAACTTCGTGATCATCGCCTGCAACGCGTATATCGGCGACCTGGAACCGAAACTTTCGCAGAAAACCATGCCTTGCGGCACGCAGGTAGTGGCCACCGAGCCGCTGGGCGAAAAATGGAAAGACATCATCCCTTCGGATTTCTGCGTGGAGGACAACAACTTCCTGCTCGATTATTACCGCCTGACCGGAGATAAGCGCTTGCTGTTCGGTGGCGGCGTGATTTACGGCGCGCGCGATCCGAAACACGTCGAATCGATTATCCGGCCGAATCTGGAAAAAACCTTTCCGCAATTGCGCGGAGTCAAAATCGATTTTGGCTGGACCGGCAATTTTTCGCTGACGCTTTCCCGGCTACCGCAAGTCGGCCGGCTGTCCGACAATATTTATTATTCGCAGGGCTGTTCCGGTCACGGCATTACTTTCACCCATTTGATTGGCCGGGTCTTGTCGGAAGCCATTCGCGGACAGGCCGAACGTTTTTCGGTTTTCGAAAAGTTGCCGCATTATCCGTTTCCCGGCGGCCGCGCTTTCCGGGTTCCATTCACCGCACTCGGCGCGTGGTGGTATAACCTGCGCGACAAACTCGGCGTTTAATCCGGATCAGCCAAGCCGCAACCAGCGTTCGGCTTCCTGCACGCTGCCGAAAACGCGACCGGCAATGCCGCGCTCCATCGCGAGGATTTCGCCTTGTTCGGCAATCGGCAAATCCTCGACGAAAGCGTCGACATACGCGACGCGGATATGTTCGAAACCCAGCGCGATGATGCTGTCGATCATCAGCGTCATGTCGCGTTCGCCGTTGTATTGCCCCAGACGCTCAAGCACCAGCAGGCGTCTGGTATCGCGCTGGTGGCATTGCTCCGCGATCGCGGTCCAATAAGCCAGGCTGATTTCGAAGCTGTCGTCCGGGCCAACGACTTCGGCGTACAAATAATTATTCCTGTCTTCAATGATCAGTTTGGCATTGCCGGGAAGTTCGTACATTCAGGCTCGACAGGATTGGGCGATAGAACGCATAGTTTAACGTCTTCTGCATCCACTTTGCCCTGCAACGGCGTATTCTTTGGCAATACTTTGGGGAGTGGATTGTCGTGTCACCAACCGGCCCGCAGGCAATGCAGAATTTTTACCAGCAAACACTGCTTTGGCAGAAAGCCACGATGTCCGCTGCCGGCAGCGACATCACGACGATTATCCATCTCTATTGCAAATTCCTGGCCGAGCAGGAAATCCATTTGTGCCGCGCGAATGTCGCGCTGATGACCTTGCATCCGCAAATCGAGGCGATCCGCTTCGTCTGGCACAACACGGTAATCACGCCTGACCCGGTGCCGTCGCCGACCATGTTCTATCGCAAGGTGCATTATCTCGACGACTGCACGATTGACGAAGCGCATCTTACCTTCGGCGCAAAAACCTCGATGCCTTTCAAGCAGAGTCCGTTCTGGCGATTGGTCGAAGGAGAAGAATTTCTCTCCTACGAGATCAAGCCGGGAATAAAGCACGAATACGCCGTACTGGAGGATCTGGCAAAACTCGGCGCTACCCACTACATCGCCACGCGGCTGAGCGGCAAGGAAGCCTACATCAGCCTGGTTTCGTACGAAGTGGACGGCTTTACGCCGGAAGAAATCGAACTGATCAAGATTTCACTCACCGCATTGAGCCTGCTGATTGAAAGTGCGGTGAAGGATCTCGTGTTGAATACCGTGCTCAGTTGCTATGTCGGTTATTCGCCCGGCGACGAAATCAAGCAGGGCAATATCCGTCCCGGCAGCATGATCGATATGGAAGGCGCGATCTGGTTTTCCGATATCCGCAAATATTCCACCCACTCGCAGAATACCGAAGCGGTCGAACTGGCCAACAAGTTGAATGCCTACTACGACATCGTAGTGAACGTGATCTACGCGCACGACGGCGAGATCCTGAAATTCATCGGCGATGCCATCCTTGCCATTTTCCCGATCAACGAAGCGATCAACAGCCAGCAGGTTTGCCAGAACGCGGTCGCCGCGGCGATTGCCGCGAACAAGGCGCTGAAAGACAGTCCGCTGAATTTCGAACACGGCGTCGGCTTGCATGTCGGCCGTTTCCAATACGGCAATATCGGCAGTTTGCGCCGGATGGATTTCACCGCGATCGGCAAGGAAGTGAATATCGCTTCGCGGATCGAAAGCCAGTGCAGTACTTACAAATTGCCGTTGCTGATGAGCGAGAAATTCGTGAAAACCGGGGATATCCCTTCGCAGTGTTTCGCCAAGACGGAATTGAAAGGCATGACCGGCGAATTTTCGTTGTATGTGCCGAATTATTCGTAACCGATAGATCTACGGAACTTCCACATGGCTCTCCATCAATGCCAAGGCGGCTGTCATTACGGAAACCTGCGGTTCAATGCATCGCTTTCTTCGAAGCGGGTATCGTTCAATCCGCGCGCCTGCGATTGCGATTACTGCACGATGCATGTAGCCGCGTCTTTGTCCGATCCTGATGGCTGGCTGGAAATATCCATAAACGACGACGATCAGGTTTACGGCAAGGTCGAAACGACGAAAACGACAGTGAACGACGACTGATGAATACTTTCAAAGACCATTTCTCCGGCCACGCAAACAGTTACGCAGCTGCAAGGCCGCAATATCCCAAGCCACTGTTTGAATGGATCGGCTCGCAATGCAAAGCGCGCTCACTGGTCTGGGACGCCGGCTGCGGCAATGGCCAGGCCAGCATCGCGCTGGCCGATTATTTCGCCAAGGTTTTCGCCACCGACCCGAGCGCCACCCAGGTTGCCAGCGCCGAACATCGCGAGAACATTGCCTACGCCGTCGAACCCGCCGAACAATGTTCATTGCCCGACGATTCCGCGGACTGCGTTTGCGTAGCCCAGGCCCTGCACTGGTTTGAGTTCGAACGTTTCTTTGCCGAGGCAAAACGCGTATTGAAACCCGACGGTTTGTTGGTGGCGTGGACTTACGAAAAATCGTCCGTGAATGCAGCGGTAGATGCCGTATTCGAAAAATTGTATCGCTGCGTACTCGACGATTACTGGCCGCCGGAAAGAAAGCACGTCGAATCCGGCTATCGCGATATCGCGTTTCCATTGACGGAAATCCCGGCACCGCATTTCGAACTACGCTGCAACTGGACGCTTGCACAATATCTCGCCTATCTGCGCAGCTGGTCCGCCAGCCAACGTTACCTGAAAGCGACCGGCATCGATGCGGTCAGCGTGATTGAAAATGAAATGAAGCAGGCCTGGGGAAATCCGGAAACCGTGCGTGCGGTGTTGTGGCCATTGACGGTAAGGGCGGGAAAGTTCGCGTAATTGTCTTGCGGAAAATTGTCCTAGTCCGGCCCATGGTTCCCTCTGGCCCGGACTACCGTGGCCGCGGTCTTATGTTTATCCTTGTGACCAAAGCATAAAACGCCCCGCCAACAGGAGTAGAAAATGACCGCTTCCAGCCAAATACTCGCGCCCGTGATCGCCCTCGTTCTCTGGACCGCCGTGATCTGGGCCTGGATGTACGCGACCCGGATCCCGGCCGTGTTCAAGGCGAAGATGGTTCTCGACCCCGTGGCGCCGAGAGGCGACCAGATGGCGCAGTTGCCCGCGAATGTGCGGTGGAAAGCGGACAATTACAATCACCTGATGGAAATGCCGACACTTTTCTATGCCGTCGCAATTAGCCTGGCCGTGCTCGGCGATGACTCGTCCAGCAGCTTGGCGCTGGCCTGGGCCTATGTCGCGCTTCGGGTCGTGCACAGTCTGGTCCAGACCCTTGGGAACCATATCCCCACCCGGTTCGCGCTGTTTTTTGTTTCATCGCTGGTTTTGTTCGGCCTCGCCGGCAAGGCCGCAATCCTGGTGTTCTAGACTGTTCATTGCTTGAATACGATCAAACCGGAGAGAGTTATGGCCGAAAACAAGACCAAAGAAACCGACGCGAGCGTAGCGGAATATCTGTCCGCGATTGAAAACGACGCAAGGCGCAAGGATTGCGAAACCCTCGTCGGCCTGATGTCGAAAATCACGAAGGCGCCGCCGAAATTGTGGGGGCCCAGCATCGTCGGATTCGGCAGCTACCACTACAAGTATGCGAGTGGCCGCGAAGGCGATGCCTGTATCACCGGCTTCTCGTCGCGCAAGGGCGACATCAGCGTGTATCTGAGCGCTGATGGTGCAAATCAGGAACCGCTTTTGGCAAAACTCGGGCGGCATAAAATGGGCAAAAGCTGCCTGTATATCCGCAAACTCGAGGACGTGGACCTCAAAGTACTGAAACAACTGGTGACCGAATCGGTCGACGCGATAAAGCGCCGTTATGGCTAGCACTGCACGCGCTGCCGTAAAAAAATTTTCCGCCGCCGCTTTCGATCACTCGCATCCGCAATACTGGCCGCAAATAAACATTGAACGAATTGTCTGGAGAACACGCAATGTCCGATCATCTCGATGCAATTAAAAATGTCTATGCCGCCTTCGCGCGCGGTGATATTCCCGCGGTGCTTTCGGTACTTTCCCCGGATGCGAGCTGGACAGAAGCGGAAGGTTTTCCGTATGGCGGAACCTATATCGGCCCGGATGCCGTCCTGGAAAACGTGTTCATGAAAATCGGCACCGAATGGGACGGCTATGCCGCCGTACCGCACGAATTGCTCGCGAGCGGCGACACGGTGGTTGCGCTCGGGGAGTACAACGGAACCTTCAAGGCAACCGGCAAGAGTTTCAAGGCACCGATGGTGCATGTCTGGAAATTTTCCGGCGGGAAAGTCGTCTCGTTTACGCAACACACCGATACCGTGCTCGTGCTGCGGGCAATGAGCTAGCAGATCTGCATCAGTTTTTTCCCTCGCAACATCCGGTTAAAGGAACCAAAAAATATGTCGATAAGGCTTCGTGGTTTACTTCAGTTTCTGGGCTCCGGCGCAGTATTCGCGGCTTTGCTGTTTTGGCTTGCATCACAATACAAGGCAAGCCCGAACTACCAGCTTCCGGGCGGCTTGTTCAGCATGTTGGTCATGATGGCTCCCGGCGGGTTTGCAATCGCGGGCCTGATCCAACTGATCAGCGGCGTGCCGTTTTCGGAACTGTCCGACAAATGGGATTCACTGAAGGGCTGGCAACGTGGCGTTTTCGGCGTCGCGATCTTCGCGTTTGTCGCGATATTGCTGTTCGGCGGCATTGCCGTTTATTTGATGATGTCCGCCACTTGATACTGTCGCTGTTTATTCAGCGCACGTCTGAAAAATACTCATGACCGCCAATCCGCAACTCATTGCCATTCTCGTCATGTCGCCGCTTATCGGCTGGCGCATGTATTCGCGGATTCGCCGCATGGTCGGACGCCAGCGTTCGACCTCGGTCCGCCCCTGGATTCCGGTCATCGTATTTCCGATCGTGCTTTCGCTGATCGCGATTGCGTCGATCGCGCATCCGGCGGCATTGGGCGCCTTGTTCGGCGGCTTGGCTGCGGGTATTGCGCTGGGTATTTACGGACTCAAACTGACGAAGTTTGAAAAGACCGATGAGGGTCTTTTTTATACGCCCAATGCACATCTCGGTATTGCCTTGTCTTTGTTGCTGGTGGGCCGCCTGATCTACCGCATCGTGCAGGTATCCACTACCGAGGTCTCAAGTTCCGCGAATAATTTCGGCAGCAGCCCATTCACGCTGGCGATTCTGGGAACGCTGGGTGCGTACTACCTTACCTACGCGATGGGTCATTTGATGTGGCGCAGCAAGGTGAGTAAATCATAAGCTGCGCCTGTGACGCAGCATTGCGAGTCAAGAACGGTGCGCCACAGGCGCACCCCATGTTCAATTATTCCCGCTCAGCGAAATTAGAATAATCACCACGATAAACACGGCGAGTGCGGCAAAGAATATCTTGATCCAGCTTTTCGGATATTCGCCGGCCAAAGTACCGGTATAGCCATTGGCAAGCACCTGAAAACTCTTGCTGCCGTAGGTGTAACTGACCAGCCAGACCGGCACCAGCACGTGCTTGAAGGTGCGACCCCGGTAGTCGGCATCCACGTTTAAATTGCGATAGGTGTCGCCTGGAATTTCGGCGGCACACAGTGCCGTGGTTTTTTGCTGCATGTCCTGCTGGTTCAGATCGGCCGCCTTGTGCAAATCGATCTGGTAACGTTCGACGGTCCAGCCACGCACGAACTCCGGCGAATACGCTTTTAGATCGGTCAACGTCGGAAAAGGCTCGATTTGCCGCAACAGGTTTTCGTGTACGCCGGTGGTACCGGGAATCAATTCATCATCGAAAAAATGTTGCAGGCTGCCGCTGGCATTTTCCCAGCGCGTGTGGCGCACCTGCTTGGTTTGCGTACGGCCCTGGCCGTCGCGATAGCTTTCGGTGGTGTAGTAATAATGTCCGGCTTCGGCGGTCCAGTCGGCACTGACATGCGAATCGAAAGTCCAATAGGGCAAGTACACGCCATGCAAGGTGTCGGTCAGTGCCGCGTTCTTCAGGCGGTTGGGCGCAAACCAGCGCGAGCCATACCATTTGCGGATGGTTTCGCGTACCTGGCCATCGCTGATTTTGAACGGCAACACATATTGCGGCGTAATGGCATCGCGTTCGCTTTGGTGATCGATGATCGAAGGCGAGCCGCAAAATTCGCAGCTTTGCGCGACCTTGTTGCCGATGAAGACCGAAATCGCGTGGCAACTCTGGCATTGCACTTCGCGACGCTCTTCGCCCCAGCCGCGCTGGTCTTCGGGATGTTTTTGCAAGGCGGCGACCAGATCGTTTTCCAGCACTTCGCCCGGCAAACCGGCCTCGGAATTTTTCCATGGAACAATCGTGCCGCAATAGGGACAGGCCAGCGATTGCTTGCCGGCATTCCATTGCAAATCCCCGCCACATTCGGGGCAGGGATGTTTTCCAACCGTCGCGTTATTCATGCGTTCGATCAAGTCCCTTTCAGGAATTCTTCCAGCGCCGTTTTCGCGATGCGATACGCGTTGCCAATCTTCCTGGCTTTCAATTCACCGGCGGTAATCGAAGCCATCACATCTTCAACCGATACGCCGAGTGCCTGCGCCGCCTGTTCCGGTGTCAGCACTTCGAGGCCACCTGCGGCTGGTACGGCGGCGGCCGCTGCAGGAGCAGCTGCGGATTGCTGTTGCATGCCGCGCGCCATTTCCTGCGCCATTGCAAAACCCATGCCCATTTGTGCGGTCGCCGTTGCGGCCGATGCTTCGCCGCCCATCGTCATGGATTGGCCCATCTGGTATTTCACGTAATCGTTCAAGTTGCCGATCACGCCCATGCTGGAACGCTTGTCGATCGCCTGTTCGACTTCCGGCGGCACCGATACGTTTTCCAGCAGGAAGCTGGTGATTTCGATGCCGTATTTTTCGACCACGGCCGGGTTGATGATCGGCAGCAACGCATCGCCCATCTCGGTGTAGCGCGAAGCGACATCCAGCGCCGGAACGTTCGCGGTCGCGAGTGCATCGGTGAACACGCTGATGATGCGCGAGCGCATGGTGTCGGCGAATTCGTCGAGACGGAAATTCTGGTCGGTGCCGGCAACTTCCTTCAGGAACTTCGGTGCATCGACGATCCGGAAATCGTAAGTGCCGAATGCCCGCAGACGGACAACGCCAAAATCCTTGTCGCGCATCATGACCGGATTGGAAGTTCCCCATTTATTTCCGGTGAACAAACGCGTGTTGATGTAGTACACATCGCATTTGAACGGGGAATTGAAACCGTATTTCCACCCCATGATCGTGGAAAGAATCGGAATATTTTCGGTGCTGAGCGTGTGTTTGCCGGGGTTGAACAGGTCGGCGTACTTGCCGGCGGCAACGAATTGCACCTGCTGCGATTCACGCACGATGAGCTGGGCGCCGTTCTTGATTTCCTTGTCGTCGTCGGGAAAACGGTACGACAGCGTGTCGCGTGAATCGTCCGTCCATTCGATAATTTCGAGTAACTCGCCCTTGAGAAAATCCACGATGCCCATGACAAACTCCTGTGTGATGAAAGTCCGGCATACGCCGGAAACTGGATTCTAGACCAAGCCTAGGAAGAAATGATGAACGCACTCGGCCATTGTGAGCCGACGCGCTCGATCTTGCGCTGGCAGTGCGGGCAGGGAAAGTCTTTGGCGTCCCGATCTATCGCCAGGTGGCTGCCGCAGCCGTCGCAGCTGATGCCTTGCTCTACCGCCAGTTTATGTCCGCATTTTTCGCAAACGCATTGTTTGGCGCCAGGGAAAACCGGCACCGTGGTTTTGCAGTGGCCGCAGCAAAGTTGCATCGACGGATTGCTTTCGGTGCTCAGGTATTCCTGCGCCAAACCGGTTCGTTGCAGCAGGATTTTGGCGGTGTCTTCATCGACGTAAGGCAGCCAACCCTGAACGAACAGGGCATTGCCGATGCGTTTCAGCAAAGCCGCCGTCGCACCGTCCGGATGCGGCGTGTATTGCTGCTGCATTTCGTCGGAATAACAGCGCTCCATGTTCGCGACGACGGTTTCCAGCAACGGAATGAAACTCTCCTGGCTGGCCCACATGCGTGTACCGGCCTGGTTCCAATGCAGTTTTTGCGTCGCCAGCGTCATGTCGTCGGATATTTTTTTCGATACCGGATCGAACGCGCAGGCAGTCGCGCATTCGGCCATGTGGGCGACATATTGTTTCCTGAAATCCGCATCCTGCACACGGACCGGCACTGCATTGGGACAGGCAGCAACCCAGGCATCGAATAATTTCAGCTGCGTTTGCAGATATTTTTCGCGGTCGTTTGCCAGCACCGCTTTTTCACATTGCGGCTTGAGAGCGTTGGCCAGCTTTTCGTAGACCGGACCCGGCAAATCTTTCGGCTGCTCGCAGGCTTTTTTGAAATCGTAATCGGACAGACTGCCGCAAAAATCACAATACACGTAAGCGGTTGCCGATGGTCTGGATTTGGCCGCGCCGCAGCTTGGGCAACGGCTGGCAAGGTAGTAAACGGCTTTCGGGAATTCCTGCTTGCTCATCGTTGCTTATTTTTTTGCGTAGTTTTGAGCTTAACGTAAAAGAGCGGCGTTTCCAGCCAGCACCTCACGCGCCGATTATTTCCAGAACGGAATCACGTGAAATTTAACCTCTGCTTTTTTGTCGCTTTCGCTATCCCTGGGAACAACCTTGATTTTCAAAATATGCTGGCCATCGGAAAGCTTGCGAATATCGATCATTGCGACCACCCCGCGCTGGCCGGTTTTGGGATCGACTGCCGCCAATAATGGTTGGGAAAGGGTTTTGGCGTCGATCTGGATTGCAAAATAGTCCGACAAACACTTCAGTCCGTCACCGCGATCGGCCGCCTTGCGGGTTAGACTTTCGGGACATTTTTTTTTCAGGAGTGGATTGTCGCGATTTGGCTGATAGGGAATAAACAAGCGCAAATAATCCGACTCGACGATCGAATCTTCTATATAAGGTACCAGCGTCGTACTGTATTGCTCTCCACGCGAGCTTTCATAATATTCCGGGCGCACAATCAGTTCCGTCCCCAACTGGGGTTTTGGCAACCCGTCATAGGCGCCATTGTCGATCGACACCCCGCGAGTACTGGTAAACACAGCGATGCCAATCATCAGCGGAACCATGACGACTCCCATCATGACGGACGTTTTCTTTGCGCCTTCGTTGGTGGTGTAGAGCGAGATAACCGGGTTGGCCCCGTAGCCCATTCCGATTTTCCGGTACAGCCCAAATACTTTTTTTATCCAGCCGTCATTGCCATTCTTTTTAAGTTTTTCGCCGAAATAATAATCCGCGATATATGCAAGGAAAAATGGCAGGACAATCCCGCCGACCCCGATCCACAGGCCCGCACTCCACTTATCCAGATCGCCATTTGCCATTTGCACGATCATCATGATGATGATCATGACGCCAACGATAACACTGGCCACCATCATGGCCATCGCCATGCCGAACCCGAGCCCGAAGATTTGCGTGGCGCGGTTATCCGCGCGCTCTATCAGATCCGGCATGCTTCCCATCTCGTTCTTGCCGTATTCGCGATAGGCAGGACCGCCCGAACTGGTCTCATCCCAGAGAATTCCCTTTGGATACACCGAATACATTCCCACCATCGCGACCCAGTAGGCACGCGCCAGCAGATGCAATATAAATGTGATGATCAGCGCATTCAGCGAGAACTGCAGGTAGACGCTAACCGTGCGAATCAGCTCGACGATGGCTTGTTCGTTCCCGTTCATCAGGACGACCAGCGCGCGATTCAAGGGGTCGGGCAATTGCATCAAACCGAATACGGTAGCGCCGGATATCAGCAGCTCCAGTTCCCAGGTAGGCGTGGTACGACGTGCCGGTTGATTCTCGCCAATATATTCGTCGCTCATTTTTCACCCGTACAAATGAATGTCATCAAGAGGCATTGCCCTGCAAATGTCGTGCTTGCCGCGACGGTGTGCCGCCGGCCGTTTTTTGCGGCCTCGGCAATGGCCGCGTTGCGCCTGCCGCTTCAAAATCGAAATGGGTCCGCCCGCCGACAGCGCGATAGTCGGCGATGATATCTTCGGCCAGTTTTTCTTTTTCGAGGCCGCGCACATCGCCTAGATAATCGAAAATAAACTGCACCATGCGCTCATGGGCGATCGCGTGGGTCTTTCCGGTTTTTTCATACAGCCAATCGCTGAACGCAAGAAAATTCTCGAACGCGTTGTCGGCCATCAACAATGGCAATGTCCGCGAATAGCGGCCGGAGTTGGCGATGATGTCCCAGTACCGCGAAAAGCGCGACAATCGCTGCATGGTGGCAAAATCGATCACGTCGGTTGCCAGGATATTGTAAGGCGGGTCCGGATTGAATTTCAGGCCGTGTTCCTTGGTGTGACGGGCAATCGGTGCACCGCGCAAACGCTTTAAAATTCCGAACTGGATTTCATGCGGCGCCAATGCCACCAGGCGATCGAATCCTTTCGCGAAAGAGTCCACGCCCTCGCCCGGCAAACCGGCAATCAAATCGACATGCAGATGTGCCGTGCTGTTTTCACGCAGCCAGCGGATATTGGTATCGGCGACGTCATTTTTTTGCCGGCGCGAAACACGCGCCTGTATCACCGGGTCGAAAGTCTGGATGCCGATCTCAAACTGCAAGGTGCCGGCCGGAAATTTCGCGATTTCCGCTTTCAGTTTTTCCGGAAGATGGTCGGGAATCAATTCGAAATGCGCGAAGATCGGATCGTCCGGCGCCTGTTCGAGTTTCTTCAGGAAAAAATCGAGAATCGCCAGCGAGGTATCGACTTTCAGGTTGAAAGTACGATCGACGAACTTGAACGTACGCGCGCCGCGTTGATACAGAATTTCCAACTCGCTTAAAAAAGGATCCAGCTCGAACGGCCAGGCGGTTTTATCCAGCGCCGACAGGCAGAATTCACATTTGAACGGGCAGCCGCGCGAAGCTTCGACATAAAGATGGCGTTGCTTCACGTCTTCATCGGTAAATTCCTTATACGGCAATACCAAAGCAGGCAATGGCGCCTGCACACCGGCGATGATTTTTTTGTCGGGTCGCTCGTCTTTGATCAATTGCCTGGCGAGTACCGCGAACGTCACATCACCCCATCCGGTAATCACGTAATCGGCCATGTCGCAGATGCGTTGCTGTTCGGTTTCGTAACTGACTTCGGGACCGCCGAGCACGATGATGATTTCCGGAGCCACCGCTTTAATCTGCGCAACCAACCGCGTGCATTCATCGACATTCCAGATGTAAACGCCGATACCGATGATTTTTGGCTTGTCGGCCAGAAGCTTCTCGACCATTTCCTCGGTCTTTTGGCCAATCACGAATTCGCGGATGGACGATACGCCGTGCAATTCACCCAGGTTCGCCCGCAAATAGCGCAGACCAAGCGAGGCATGGGCGTAACGGGCGTTGAGCGTGGTTAAAACGATATCGGTCATGCCGTGAATTATGACGTAGGAGGCCGCTTGCGGGCGACTTTTCGCCGTTTGCGCGCGACATTCGGGCCCAAGAGCCTGCTACGGCGTGACGATAATGCCGCGCAATCGCGGCTTTCCGCCAACGATATCGGTCCAGACCATGTGGATCTTGTTCTGCGCCAACACCATGCGCGGAAATCCGGTGGCGCGACCATTGCCGGTCACGGCAGGCAGGCTGAAGCGCTGCTTTTCGGTTTTCAGATCATGCGAATACTGCGCAAGCCAGACATTCTGCGTTCCGCTTTTTTCTTCCATCCAGCTAAGCCAGACCGAATTCGCATCGGCCAGGATATCGACGCGGCCCTGCACGTTTTGATTCGCCACTTCACGCATCGGCTCGTAGCTGTCACCGGCATTCTTCGAATAGGCGATACGCACCGAAGGCTGTGTTGCCGCGGTAAACCAGGCGACCCACACTTTATCCTGTTGCGCGGCAATCGCCGGTCCGTTGACCGGACAGGCCGGCATCTTCCATTGATCGGCATGTACGCGAACGGGCGTCGTCCAGTGTTTGCCGTCAAAGCGCGTAGTGTAGATATCGCGAATTTCATTTTCGCTGCGATTGCGATACACCACTACCGGGCCACGCGAACTCAACGCGGTTTTTGTCTGGCAGCAATCGCAAACCGACGTGTCGAGCGGCCATTCCTGCAGACTTTGCATTTTCGCATCGACCACCGCCGCACGCAGCGTCATCATGCCGCCGCCATGTTCGTGCTCCGACATTTCTTCAGTTGCAACGGTCGCGCCACCGTCCAGCCAGGCAACGCCGAGCCGGTTTTTCGACCATGGCCACAAACTGACAAAACCGTGCTCGGCCTCAACCGGTGCATTCACGCGCATCGGCTTTGACCAGGTTTTTCCCCGGTCGGTAGAACGGCGCAGCATCACGTCGTAGGCATAGGTGCCGGCCCCGTTTTTTTCCAGGTTGTGCGCCCACAGACTGCCATCGGCCAGGAATTGCGTGGCCGGAAAGTCGGCCCAGTTCACGAAGAAATTCTTACCTTCGGCAATGGTGGCCGGCGACGACCATTTTCCCTGCGTCGAATAAAGGCTTATTTGCAAACGATGTCCGCCGGTTGGCATCCGCTGCAACCAACTCAACGCCATGCCGCCGTCCGGTGCCAGACTCAGATTCGGCTGCGCCGCATTGGCTGGCGCCGGTAGGTGCCACTCCTGCGTGCTGGCCGCTTGCACCGAAGCAGACAACAGGATGCCGGAAAGCAGCAGGCAGTATTTCATGCGGAAATCTCGTGCAGGACTGGCCTCGATTCTAGCCCAGCGCGAAACCCATCGCAGCCTCCGGTCGCGCGGAACGGGCAGACATCAATAGGGCAAGCCGGTATCCTTCGATCTATCCGTCATCGGTCTCATGCCTTAGGGGGCGCCATGCAACATGCTCTGATTATTTTCCTGACCTCGGTTGCCTACGCAGCAACGGGATCGATCCTGTTATGGGCCGGTTACCGCTTATTCGATCGTTTGACGCCCGGCGATGCCCATTCGAAAATTTTCGACGAAGGCAACCACGCCGTCGCGATTCTGGTCGGTGCATTCATCCTCGGGCTCGCGATCGTCATTGCCGCAGCGATGGTGGGTTGAGTGGCGCGAGCGTTTGCAGCACTGAAGGAAGGCGACGGTTTGCTGATAAGCGAAATCCTGTATCGCGCATCCGGCAAGATCACCTTGAAAACTCCCGATGGTTCCCTGTGGGACGAGTGGCTGCTATGCCCGAAATTTTCGCTTAGCAAGGATTCGATCCAGAACCTTAGCTATAAATGGCTGGCGCAGGACGAGGAACTGGGCTTGACGCTCTGGTCACCGGCCAGCCTGGGCACGCAAATTTCGTTTCGCGAAGCGCAGAACGGCCAGAGCGTCACGATCAACGGCAATACCTATCGCGCGACAGAATCCGACGATGCCACCGTGATCCATTGCGCCGGCGATCTCGGCGACGAATGCATCGTCGGCGACAAATTTTCCTATGCCGACATGCGGGCCAGCGGTTCGCTTCTGCTGTCGATCGAATGGGATGAAACCGGACAGGAAGCCATGCTCGGCCGGCGCGTTCCGGATGCCGAAGTCCTGAAGTGGGCCAAAGACGCGGGAAATGACCTGACTGGTCGTATGCCACTGACGTCCTTCAAGGCAAGGCCGGCAAGCAGTTACGGCTCGACGCAGCAAGGCGAGCTCGGCGTGTTTGGCTGGATTGCGATGGTGTTCGTTTTCTTCGCCGCCATTTTTCTGGAAACTTGCGATAACGACAACGATTGCGTCCAGCGCCTGAATCCAACCACCGGCCAGTACGAAACCGTTTGCGACAACGGCGTGCGCAGCCGCAGTGGTCGCGGATCCACCGGCTGGGGCGGAAAATAATGCCGGCAAATTCAAGCTTGTCGGCACGCCGGCTTGCGATAATCACACTGATAACCGCCGCTGCAGCCATCGTTTACGAATTGTTGATCGGTACCATTTCCACCTACTTGAACGGTGACAGCGCCTTGCAATATTCGCTGACCATCGGCGTGTTTCTTGCCGCGATGGGTATCGGCGCGTATCTGGCAAGAGCGATCGAAAACCATCTGGTCGAAAAACTCATCCTGATCGAATTGGCGCTAGCCTTGCTCGGCGGCTTCAGCGGATTGATGTTGTATGCGGCCCATTTTTCCTTTCTTGATGGCTACCTCGCTTTCATGGTCGTACTGCTCAGCCTGCTTGGCGGCCTGGTCGGCATGGAGTTGCCGATTCTGGCGGAATTATTGAAGCAGCACGGCGGTATCAAAAGCGCTTTTGCCAGCACCCTGTCTTACGATTATTTCGGTTCGCTGCTCGGCTCGCTCGCCTTTCCGCTGATCCTGTTACCGAGCCTGGGCACGGTAAAAACCGGTTTCGTGGTCGGCATCATCAATCTGGTAGCGGTCGCACTCACCATTCCGGCCGCCACTGCCGCACACCGGAAAAAGTTTCAAGCCGGTCTCGTCATTTCGTCCGCACTCATTGCGCTTGGCCTGTTCCATTCCGCCAGCAGCATTCGCTGGTTTGAACATCGGCTATACCAGGACGAAATCGTCTATGCCGAAACGACACGTTTCCAGCGAATCGTGATCACGCAATACGAAAACGATCTGCGGCTGTATTCGGACCAGGAACTGCAGTTTTCCAGCCGCGACGAATACCGCTATCACGAAGCGTTGATCCATCCGGCACTGTCGCTGCTGCAAACGCCCGGCAAGGTGCTGATCATTGGCGGCGGCGACGGATTGGCGACGCGCGAAATATTGAAAGATGTCCGCGTCAACGCCATTACGCTGGTCGACCTCGATCCCTTGATGACGAAAATCAGCCGCGAGCTGCCGCAGATACGTGCACTGAACCAGGATTCGCTGCACAACCCGAAAGTGAAAATAGTCAACGCCGATGGCTACCGGTTTTTGATCGAAACACCGCAACACTTTGATTTGATCGTGCTCGACTTGCCCGATCCACGCACCGAAGCGATCTCAAGACTTTACTCGCGTGAATTCTATCTGCTGGCGAAAAAGAAATTATCGGCCGACGGCATTCTGGTAACGCAGGCAAGCTCGCCCTATTACGCCCGCGAAAGTTTCTGGTGCATCAACCAGACGCTGCTGTCGACTTCGCTCAAGACATTGCCCTACCGGGTAAACGTTCCGGCGTTCGGCGAATGGGGATTCATTCTTGCCTCGCGAAAAACGCTTTCGTTCGACAACCTGCAGTTGCCGCTGAAACACCGGTTCATCGACGCGGCAATGTTGCGCGAGGCCACCGTGTTTGACACCGACACCAATGCCGTCGCCAACTCGCCGGTCAGCAGTCTTGAAACGCCTTATGTCTGGCGCCTGTACCGGAAACGCGTGCATTACTGGCGTAGCTGAAACCGGAGGCATTATCAAAAAACGGATCGCTACGTGAATCCCGGTATTGACCCATCCGCAAGGACGTCGGCCGCAAGCGGCCTCCTACGATAATTCTTCGTAGGAGGCCGCTTGCGGGCGACGGGATTTTACGATTTTGCTTTTCTGAGGCGACCAAACCATTCGCCGACATCGTGCAGCAAGGTGTAAGCCGCCGGAATGACCAACAGGCTCAACAGCGTCGAGGTAATCAAGCCGCCGATCACCGCTACGGCCATCGGCGCGCGGAAGCTGGAATCGCCGGACAAACCCAGGGCAATCGGCAACATGCCGGCCCCCATGGCGCTCGATGTCATCAACACCGGTTGCGCGCGTTTGCGGCAGGCCCCCACCACGGCCCCGGCCAGGATCGAGTTCTTGGTCGCGATGCCGATCAACATCAGCATGCCGATCAGTGCCGGCAACGAGAGCGCATGCTGCGTGATGAACAGCCCGCCCAATGCACCGCCGGCGCAAAGGGGCACCGCAGTCAAAATAGTGATCGGTTGCAAGGCATGGTTGAACAACAGCAGCAGGACCATATAGATGCAAATCAAACCCGCCGCCATCGCGAACAAAAATCCGACGAAAAGTTCCACGAATACTTCGGCATCACCCGTGTTCAAAAAGCTCACAC
>CAZPCE010000013.1:0-24632 GCA_964584915.1 uncultured Arenimonas sp.
TTCGGCACTGGCGAAGGTAATGAAAGAAGAAACCATACTCGACGTACTGCTCTACTTGTTTGAAAACTATATCTACGACGACCCCGATGTCGTCCGTGATCGCGACTCCCTCCAGAAAAACCTTCATCAAGCCGGTTTCAGCCCTACCGAAATCAATAAGGCATTCGATTGGCTTGACGAGCTGTCGCGTGATCGCCCGTTAAACCCTGCACAACGACAACACGCTCCGCTGCGTCTTTTTGCGGAGGCCGAGTTGCAGCGGCTGGATACGGAGAGTCGCGGCTTTCTGATGTTTCTCGAACAGCATGGCGTGCTGGATGCAGATCAACGTGAATTGGTGCTTGATCGCGTCATGGCCCTGGATCAGGAAGAAATCGATCTGGATGACTTGAAGTGGGTTGTCCTGATGGTGTTGTTCAACCAGCCTGGATCCGAAGCCGCTTTTGCCTGGATGGAAAGCCAGATGTTCGGTGATGAGCCGGAACCGATCCATTAACGCAGCAACCATTTATTGAACAGCCGCCGCTTTTCGGCGGTTTTTTTGCTTGAAAACCAGGGGAAATCAACATGGCGCAGTGGTATTACGTCGATAAAAACAAACAACGTGTGGGTCCCATGGAGGCCGCTGTTTTGGTCGATGCCTTGCGCCATGGCCAGCTCGATTTAAACGCTCTGGTATGGAATGAAGGCATGCCGGCCTGGCAGCCACTTTTCATGCATGTCGATGCATTGGGTGTGCCGGAATCAATGCGCGCACGCAAAGCGCCGAAAAGTGGCAATCCCGGCCTGTGGATCGTGGTTGCGATCGTAGTGGGTATTGGCGGGATCGCCATGCTTGGCATTTTGATTGCCATTGCGCTGCCGGCCTATCAGGATTACACGGTGCGGGCGAAAGTAACCGAAGGTCTTAACATGGCGGCCGAGGCCAAACTGGCGACATCGGAAGCAAGACTGCAAACCGGAAAGTGGCCCAATAATGATGAAGAAGCCGGTTACAGCCAGCCACCTTCCACTATCGTTTCGGAAATAACCATCCCGTCCGCGCAGGATATTCGCATCACTTATTCCTCGAACGTTCCCGAGGTTTCAGGTGCCACTTTGATGTTGCGTGCCGAGGTCGACGCCGATGGCGTAGTCCGGTGGGAATGCAATGCGGCCGGCTCTAACAAACTGGGTGGCCCGTCAGGCACCATTCCTGCGAAATACGTCCCGTCGAGCTGCCGGCCCTGATCACTTAAATGTTCTAGCACGGACATTCCAAGAAGCCAAAGTTGCGATACATTCGTGCAATAGTCAAAACGTAAGCCGTTGTTTTTATTGGTTTGTGGTTGTTGTTGGCAGGGCTGATTACAGCAATTGCTTGACAGCTCGACCTAAAGCAGTCACTTAATAAAAAAGGCTGGGCCCGCTTGAATGCGGGCTTTGCCGTCTGAAAACCCGAAAAGCCAGGCTTGAGGGGTATCGGAAAAATCAGTCATTTAGTAGCTGTATCTGGAGAAGTTGTCGTCATGGCCAAAAATCTGCTTATCGTTGAATCGCCTGCCAAGGCCAAGACGATTAACAAATACCTGGGCAAAGACTTTATCGTCTTGGCGTCCTATGGCCATGTGCGCGATCTGGTGCCGAAAGAGGGCGCCGTCGACCCGGACAAGAATTTCGCCATGCGCTACGAATTGATCGAGAAAAACGAAAAACACGTTGAAGCCATTGCCAAAGCCGCCAAGACCGCCGACACCATCATGCTCGCGACCGATCCGGATCGCGAAGGGGAGGCGATCAGCTGGCACATTTCCGAAATACTGAAAGAGCGTGGCTTGTTGAAAGGCAAGGAAGTGAACCGCGTCGTCTTTACCGAAATTACCCCGAAGGCGGTTTCCGCCGCCGTCGCCAATCCACGCAAGGTTTTGTCGGATTTGGTCGATGCGCAACAGGCGCGCCGTGCACTTGATTATCTGGTCGGCTTCAACCTGTCGCCGGTGCTGTGGAAAAAAGTTCAGCGCGGATTGTCGGCCGGACGCGTGCAATCGCCGGCATTGCGTTTGATCGTCGATCGCGAAGAAGAAATCGAAGCGTTCAAGGCGCAGGAATATTGGAGTGTCGAAGCCGAGTGCGCGCATCCGCAACAGGCATTTACCGCCCGCATCGTTAAACTGGACGGGAAAAAGTTCGAACAATTCACGCTGACCAATGCGAAAGACGCGCATGCGGCGCGTGATCGCATTATCAAGGCGGCCGGCGACGTCCTGCATGTCACCGATGTGTCTAGCAAGGAACGCAAGCGCCGTCCCTCGCCGCCATTCATTACGTCCACGCTGCAACAGGAAGCTGCGCGCAAGCTGGGCTTCACCACCTCGCGCACCATGCGCGTCGCGCAAAAATTGTACGAAGGTTTTGCGGTAGGCGAAGAAGGCACGGTCGGTCTGATCTCTTATATGCGTACCGATTCGACCAATCTGTCCGACGATGCCGTGAAAGAAATTCGCGACGTGATTGCGCGCGATTTTGGTATCCAGGCCTTGCCCGACAAACCCAATGTATACAAGGCGAAATCAAAAAACGCCCAGGAAGCGCATGAGGCGATTCGTCCGACGTCCGCGCTGCGCCTGCCTTCGAGCATTGCGAAATATCTGGGCGATGACGAACGTCGTTTATATGAATTAATCTGGAAACGCGCGCTGGCATCGCAAATGGTCCCGGCCACGATGAATACGGTTACCGTCGAATTGGCTGCCGGTACCGCGCACGGTTTTCGTGCCAGCGGTACGACAGTGATCGATCCCGGCTTTCTGGCGGTTTACGAAGAAGGCAAAGACCAGAAAACAACGGAAGACGATGATGAAGGCCGCAAGCTGCCGCTGATGGCGCTGGGGCAAAACATTCCCTTGTCGTCGATTCATACCGATCAGCATTTCACCGAGCCACCGCCGCGGTATTCCGAAGCGAGCCTGGTAAAAACGCTGGAAGAATACGGCATCGGCCGTCCTTCGACTTACGCCAGCATCATCCAGACATTGCTGTACCGCGAATACGTGATGCTCGACAACAAGCGTTTCCGTCCCAGCGATGTCGGCCGTGCGGTCAGCAAATTCCTGTCGGCCCACTTCCTGCAATACGTGGATTATGAATTCACCGCAAAACTCGAAGATGAACTCGATGCGGTATCGCGCGGTGAAGAAGAATGGATTCCATTGATGGAACGCTTCTGGAAACCGTTCAAGAAAATGATCCTGGAAAAAAGCGAAAGCGTCGATCGCGCCGAAGCTTCCGGTGCGCGTGAACTGGGCCCCGATCCCGAAACCGGCAAACCGGTTTCCGCGCGCCTTGGCCGTTACGGACCTTATGTACAGATCGGCACCGCCGACGACGAAGAAAAACCGAAATTCGCATCGCTGCGCCCCGGCCAAAGCATGCATACGATCGAACTGGAAGAAGCGCTCAAATTATTCGGCCTGCCGCGAAAACTCGGTTTGGTCGACAACAAGGAAGTCAGTGTCGGCGTGGGCCGTTTTGGCCCGTTCGCCAAACACGGCGACACCTACGCATCGCTCGGCAAGGAACAGGATCCGTACACGATTACTTTCGAAGAAGCCTACGGCCTGATCGAAGCACGCCGTGAACTGATCGCAAACCGTACCATCAAGGTATTCGAGGGCACCGACATCCAGGTGCTGAATGGTCGTTTCGGGCCCTACATCACCGACGGCGTGAAGAACGGCAAAATCCCGAAAGACCGTGAGCCCGCATCGTTGACGCAGGAAGAATGCGTCGCCCTGCTGGCCGAAGGCAAACCCGTGCGCAAGATGGGCGGCCGTTTCGCCAAGAAAGCCACCAAAAAGGTCGCGAAGAAAGCGGCCAAGAAAACGGTGGATGCGGAAGCCAAGCCGGTCGTCAAGAAGGCCGCCAAGAAGGCAACGAAAAAAGCGGTCAAAAAGGCAGCTAAAAAAGTAGCGAAAAAAGCGACCAAGAAAACAGTGAAGACGGCACCCAAAAAGGCCGTTGCCAAGAAAGCGGTCGCAGCCTGAACGAAGGGGCAGGTGTTTTTGACACCTGAACCTCACAATAATTCGGCCAATTTGCCCATTTTTTAGACGCCACTACACAAAAAGGCACCAATACTGCGATACGATTGGTGCCTGTTCAAATAAGTGGTTACTCCGATGGCATCTTCACGTATATCTTCATTACTGGTTGCGGGCCTGCTGGCCTTGGCATTTTCCCATCAGGCGGCTGCCGTTCGCGTAAAAGGCGAACCAACAAAGGCGACGACCACGAAGTCGGCGACGGCGTTGACCTGGCGTTCCAACAATTTTCCGGCCGATGGCGTTGCCAAGCTCGGAATGAAAGAATTGGCGCCAGAACGTATTGCCAAACTGCATAACGACAACGCCAATGGCAGCAGAGCCAAGCCGCTTCAGATCGGCATTGGCCGCGACGCGACGCGTGAAACTTTGACGCCGATGTCGAGCCTGAAATGGCAGGTGTTGGCCAATGGCGCAAAAGTGTCGCGTATCGAAATTAGATCGCCGGATGCCTTCGGCCTGCGTGTCGGTATTCGCACCTCCGGCTTGACGGCAGGTTCCGAGTTGCGTTTTTCGGGTTCCGATGCCGCGAATCAGGTGATTGCTTCCGTCGCCGGCGAAGAAACCACGCGCTTGGTCGATGCGAAAAGCATTTATTGGACGCCTGCTACCGATGGCGAAACCCAGTTCATCGAAATCTATTTGCCGAAAGGTGCGTTGGCTGCGCCGGTTCGAGTCAATGTGACCGGCGTGTCGCATTTGTTGACCAATGCGAAAGATAATTTCATTGTTAAAACGGCAGCAGAACAAACCTGTATGTCGAACGTGATTTGCCGCGCCGCGGAATTGGGACAGAACTTCGTCAATGCCGAAAATTCGGTTGCGCGCATTACCTTTGTGGATGGTGCAAGCACCTTTCTGTGTACTGGCGGTTTGCTTGCCGATACGATTGGCGCCAGCCAAATCCCCTATTTCTTTACGGCTGACCATTGCATCGGTAATCAGACCTTGGCCAGTACGATGAATTTCTACTGGAACTACGAGACAACCACCTGCGGTACAAGCTCGACAACCGCCGTTTTGCCGACTCCGCAAACGGGCGGAGCCACCTATCTGTATTCACAAAGTGCGAGTGGCGGTACCGACATGTCGCTGGTTCGACTCAATAGCGCACCTCCGGCAGGTACCTTCTTTGCCGGTTGGGACTCCGCTGCATTGGCCAACAGCGCAACGGTTTACGGCATTCATCACCCGCAAGGCTTCCCCAAGAAAATATCCCAGGGCATCAAGGAAACCCAAAGCACCGGACAGCATCAAGTTGGCTGGTCGAGCGGCTCCACACTGGGCGGCAGCAGCGGTTCGGGCTTGTTTACCATCGGCACCGATGGCGCCTGGTATCTTCGCGGTGGTTTGTATGGCGGCAACGCCTCATGCGCCAACTCGGGCAACCCGGCAACCTCCGGAAACGATGATTTTTACTCAAGACTGGATGTCGCCTTCCCGAATATCCAACAATGGCTTGCTCCTGCGGTAGCCAATGGCCCTACCGTGTCGCATTCGGGCTCATGGTGGAATCCGGCCGAAGGCGGCTGGGGTGTAACCTGGTTTGAATATCCGGGCAATGCCCATTTCGGCCTGATGTTCATTTACGACACTTCCGGCGTTGCCGATTGGTACGAATTGTCCGGTACCTGGACCGGTTCGGACATCCACAGCGGCGTGGTCAAACGCGTCAGCGGCCCTCCGTTCAGCACCACGTACAACCCCGCCACAGTCAGCAAGACCAATGTCGGTACCTATTCGATGAGCTTCGCCAATTCGGCCGCGGGCAGCTTCTCGTACACGATCAACGGCGTTACGCGTACCAATAATCCGCTGGTGAAGACTTGCTGCCTGTCCACCGATCCGGCTGCACGCTCCGGCTCGTGGTGGAATCCGGCGGAAGGCGGTTGGGGTCTGACCTGGTTTGATTACCCGGGCAACGCGCATTTCGGTTTGATGTTCACCTACAGTGGCACCGGCCGTGCCGATTGGTACGAATTGTCCGGCACCTGGACCAGCACCAATATTCACAGTGGCGTGGTCAAGCGCGTGAGTGGCCCGGCGTTCGGTCCGACTTTCAACAGTGCTGTGGTTAGCAAGGCGAATGTCGGCACCTATTCGATGGATTTCAGTTCGAATGCGGCGGGTAATTTCACTTACACCATCAATGGCATAACGCGTACGAACAATCCGGAAGTGAAAACTTGCTGTATCACACAATAGCGATTCTAGTCGCGGATTAAGCATGGATTGATGAAACGGCGGCCACTGGCCGCCGTTTTCTTTTGGGCGTAAATTGCTCGCATGAAGCCGGTAAAAGCAAGTTTCACCTCGGGGTTGGTTGCGCTTCTCGCGATCGCGCAAATGGCGACGTTTGCAGCTGCTGACGCTCCTGCAACCGACAGCAAAATAACGGTGTATCGCTGTCAGGATTCGAATGGCAAGGTAAGCCTGCAGGACTCGCCCTGTGCAAAAACCAGCAAACAGGAAGCGCGCGAAATGCTGCGTCCGAAAGATGCCCCGCCGCTCAGACAAAGCGTGGCTGCCAAACCCGCGCCGGTGATTGAACAAGTGCCGCCACCGCAGCCAATTATTCAACTGTCGCCACCGCCCGATTTATATCAATGCACGACCTACGACGGCAAAACGCGCGACTCGGAAAATTACGATCCCAATCCCCGCTGCGAACCTTTATGGGCCCTGGGTTATCGCGAAGAGTATTTGCCGATCGAGCAACGCGGAGTGAGCTGCAAGTGGATACAGGATTCCTGCGTCAAGTACGAAGGCAGGGCATTGTGTGATCGATGGAAAGAGAAACAGAAACAGGCGCAATCCGATCTCCGTTACGCTTTCAGCGATACCGCCGCTTTTCGTAAATCGGATTTGGCGCGGATTACCCAAATCATTCAGCGAAGCTGCCAATAAAACGTAGGTCGGGCCCTGGCCCGACATGCACGATCAAAACCCGTAACGCATAAAGCCGCCGTCGACGGAAATGCATTCGCCGGTGATGTAACTCGAAGCAGGCATGCATAAAAACGCGACCGCCGCCGCCACTTCTTCGGGTTCGCCGATGCGCCCCATTGGCGTGCGATCGATGACTTCGTCGAAATACTCCGGCTTGGCCAGCACATCGGAAGTGCGACGCGTGCGGATATACCAGGGCGCCACCGAATTGACCCGGATGCCGTCGCTGGCCCATTCGCAAGCCAGATTCTTTGTCAGTTGATGCAGTGCCGCCTTGCTTGAACCATAGGGCGAACCGGTGCGTACATGCGTCAGACCCGACACCGAACCGACATTCACGATGCTTGAATTGGCGTGTTGTTTCAAAAGGGGATGGGCGAAGCGGGATAATTCGAAGGCCGAAAAAATATTGGTTTCGAAAATGCTGCGCCACTCGTCATCGTTATAGTCCATCGTCGCCTTGCGGATATTGTGGCCGGCGTTGTTGACCAGGATTTGCAGGCCGTCCTGCAAGTCCTCGATCCAGTCGAAGACTTCCTGTCGCTGTTCGGCATCGCTGACGTCGGCGGCGAAATGGCGAACCGACTGTTTCGGAAATTCTTCCTGCAATTCATCGGAACAGGCCTGCAATGCCGCCGTGTCGCGCGCTACGAGCAGCACGTCCGCACCAAGGCTTAATAGCTCGGCAGCAATGGCACGGCCAATGCCTGCACTTGCCCCCGTGATCAAGGCCACCTGTCCGTCAACACGCCAACGTGAGCTCATCTCGCACCTCATGCTTAATGCAGGTAGCATAGCCGAGCCAGCCTTGCAGCAAAACACTCCAGAGTCCATATGAGAATTTTATTGATACTGCTATGCCTCTCTCTGAATGCCTGTGTTGCTGCGCCGGAACCGGTACCGGCGCCTGCTGCCGCGCCCGAACAAGACACCGAAATGCGCGATGCCATTCAGGCTCCCATTCAAAAAGCGGAGAAAGTCGAAGACCAGGTTATTGACGGTGCCGAAAAACAACGCGCCGATATTGAAGCGGCGGGCGGTTAATGAATATTCGCCTACTGCTTGTGGCATCCATTGTTTTGATGGCGGCATGCACAAAACCGACATCAACGAAACCGCTGGCGGCTTCCGATATTTTGTTCGACAAACTTTCCAGTTACTGCGGAAAAGCGTTCGCCGGTAAACTGACGGCTTTCAATGAAAGCGATACCAAGAGTTTCAGCGGTGCTGCCGTCATGCATGTCCGCAATTGCAGCGAGAATGAAATTCGCATTCCTTTTCACGTCGGCGATGATCGATCACGCACCTGGGTCATCACGAAAACCGACTCCGGCCTTCGACTGAAGCATGATCATCGCCACAAAGACGGAAGCGAAGATAAACTGACGCAATACGGCGGCGACACTGTCGATGCGGGAACTGCAATTCGCCAGGAGTTTCCTGCAGACGCCTTTTCAAAAGCCATGTTCGAGCGCGACGGCATGAAAGTGTCGATGGAAAACATCTGGGCCGTCGAGGTCACCGATAACGACGTGTTTGCCTACGAACTACGCAGACCGAGCCGCCATTTTCGGGTCGAGTTTGATTTAAGCAAGCCTGTCGCGATTCCGCCTGCGCCCTGGGGCTTTGAAAATAATGAATCCATTCTGAAACGATAGAGACGAGAAAACCTATGTCCGCAACCGATACTGCTGCCAGCGCCCGCATGCCGCGCCAGATTCCCTACATCATCGGCAACGAAGGTTGCGAACGTTTCAGCTTCTACGGCATGCGCAATATTCTGGTGCAGTTCCTGATCACCTCGCTGCTGCTGCAACACATCACCGCCGGTAGCGAGCGTGAGCTGGCCGCCAAAGACCTGATGCACACCTTCATGATCGGCGTGTATTTTTTTCCGCTGCTCGGTGGTTATCTGGCAGATCGTTTTTTCGGAAAGTACAACACCATTCTCTGGTTCAGTCTGATTTATTGCGCAGGCCATGCCTGTCTGGCGATGTTTGAAGACAGTCGCACAGGCTTCTTCACCGGTCTGGGTTTGATCGCACTCGGAGCAGGCGGCATCAAGCCATTGGTGGCTTCTTTCGTCGGTGATCAATTCACCAAATCAAACGAGCATCTGGCAAAAATCGTGTTCGATGGTTTTTACTGGATCATTAATTTCGGTTCGTTGTTTGCTTCGCTGCTGATGCCCTTGTTCCTGAAAAATTACGGCGCCAGCGTGGCATTCGGGATTCCCGGCATTTTGATGTTTATCGCGACTTTCATCTTGTGGCTGGGTCGCAAAAAATACGTGATGGTGCCACCGGCAGACGTCAACGACCCGCACACTTTTTCGAAAGTCGTACGTACTGCGCTGACAACGCAACGTCCCGGTGAAGGCCGTGTGGGCTGGTGGTTGGCTGTTGCCGGCGTGTTTTCGGCAGCGGGATCATTCGCATTGATCCCCAGCTTGGGTTTCGTGATTTCGTTTTGCATCGCGCTTGTCGTCTTGCTGATCGGGGTAGGCGGCGGCGCCTATCTTCAACTCGATCGTGCACGCGGTACGCATCCCGATGTCGCCGTCGACGGCGTGCGTGGCGTGCTGCGCGTGTTGGTAGCCTTTGCTCTGGTTACTCCATTCTTTTCCCTGTTTGACCAGAAGGCATCGACCTGGGTGATTCAGGGCAACGCCATGACCAAGCCGGAATGGTTTGTGTCATCGCAAATGCAGGCGCTGAACCCAGCTCTGGTGATGATCCTGATTCCATTCAATAATCTTGTGCTTTACCCGATGTTGAAGCGTCTTGGTTGGGAGCCGACCGCCTTGCGTCGCATGACGGCAGGCATTGCATTCAGTGGTTTGGCATGGATCGTGATTGGCGGCATTCAAATCGTGATGGATGGTGGCGAGCCGATGTCGATCGTCTGGCAGATACTGCCCTATGCCTTGCTCACTTTTGGCGAGGTGTTGGTATCTGCAACGGGACTCGAGTTTGCTTACAGCCAGGCGCCACAGGCAATGAAGGGAGTGGTGATGAGCTTCTGGAATCTCACCACCACCATCGGCAATCTGTGGGTACTGCTCGCCAACCAGGCTGTACGTAACGACACCGTGACCAGCAATATCGCCACCACCGGGCTCAGCGTCACAGCGTTCCAGATGTTCTTCTTTGCGGTCTTCGCATTGATCGCTGCGCTGGTATTCGGTTTGTATGCCAGAAATTACCGCGTTGTGGACAATTATCGGTCCGGTTGAATTTTTACCGACATTACATAGAGTTGGAGTTGGTAAAACATCGGGTGCCTTGATGGCGTTCGCACAGCGCAAGCCGGCCTGTTCGGCCATATAGGCCATCCTTCGTAGTGACTTATTGCACATGGTGGCCATAGTCGATGCGCCTACGATGCCTCCCTGTCACGGGAGAAATCTATGCGCGTCTTATCCGCGAAATACTGGGTCGTTCTGGGTTTCTTCGCCGCCCCTTGTGATGCCAGCATCGTCGTGGACGGCAAAATTTCCGAGGCTGAATGGGCCGGCGCGCAGCGCATTACCGATTTCAAATTGGTGCAGCCTTTGACCGGCGCGGACACGCCTTATCCGACCGAAGCCTGGGTGTTGTCGACTCCCGAAGGTTTGGCGATTGCATTTCGCAATACCCAAACGGCCGCGGTTCCGCGCACGCGCGAGCGCACCCGCCGCGATGGCGATGCGGCGGTGGACCGTGTCAACCTGATGGTGGATTACGATGGCAACGGCGGCGTTGGCTACAACTTCACGCTGAATCTGACCAATGGCATCCAGGATGCGGTGATCAGCAACGAAAATAATTTCAGTACCGATTGGGACGGCATCTGGGAACACGCGGTCAGCGAGGAAGGCGACACCTGGTCGGCCGAAATGCTGATTCCGTGGTACATCGCGCCGATGCAGAAAGCCGACGGCGACAAGCGTACGATCGGCATTTATCTTGACCGCGTGATCGGCACCACCGGCGAACGCATGGCATGGCCGGCCGCGAGTTATACACGACCGCGATTTCTGTCCGATTTCGCCAAGGTGGAAATTCCGCAATACAACCAGTCGTTGCTTGCCATCACGCCGTATGTCGTTGCTGTCAGCGATATCAAGAACAGCGACACCATGTTCGATGGCGGCGCCGACATCTACTGGAAACCCAATTCGCGTTTTCAATTGACGGCGACCCTGAATCCGGATTTCGGGCAGGTGGAAAGCGATCAGCTCGTCGTCAATTTCGATGCCGTGGAAACTTTCTTCAGCGACAAGCGTCCGTTCTTTACCGAGAACCAGAGCCTGTTCAATGTCGGCTTTGGCGCCGGCAACAGCAGCCTGATCTATACCCGTCGCGTCGGCGGGGAGGACGATGATCCGAATAGCAATGCTCCCGGCGACGTGACGGCGGCGATAAAACTCAACGGCAGTTTCGGCGAGCTCAATTACGGTGTTTTTGCCGCTTCCGAAGCCGACGACATCGGACGCGATTTTTATGCTTTGCGATTGACGCAGGATTTCGGAAAACAGAGTCTCGGCTTCATGGCAACGCAAGTCGATCGCCCTTATTTCGATCGCATTGCGAACGTATACGCGGTGGATCATCGCTGGAGACCAAATCAGGACTGGAACGTGGTGACGCAATTCGTCGCCTCGGACGTGAGCCAGAACGGCGTGACCACGCAGGATACCGGCATGCAGATTCGGGTGAATCAGGAGCTGGGAAAGGGCTGGCGCCACAACCTCTACTACCTGCATCTCGGCGACGATCTGCAGTTGAACGATTTCGGTTATCTGGACCGCAACAACTTCAATTATCTGCGTTACGAGATCAGGCATCGGATCACCGACATACCGGAAACTTCCAGCTACCGCACCAAGGACTGGGGCTTTGCCACCTCGATGCGTCATAACGACCACGGCGAACAACTTTATGCAGCGGCGCAAATCAGCCGTTCAAGTGAAACACGGGTCGGCGGCAGTGAATACCTGGAGTTCACCTGGTTCAGCAACGGCGTCAGCGATTTGATTACGCGCGGCAACGGCAACGTCAAACTGCCGGCACGGTTTCTGGGTTTTTACGAACGCTTTCGTCCGCGTCGTGGCCATTGGGAGCTCTACGGCAATAGCCGGTTTGGCCAGTCGGGTCTGGAAAATATCGATCATTCCGACATCTCGGTGTATTTCGAGCCCAGGTATTACGTCAGCGACACCATGAGCATCTACATGGGCTTGACCGCCGAATACAAGCCGGACTGGCTGCTTTGGCAAGAGAGCAATTTGCTTGGTACCTTCGAGGCCAAGCAAGTCAGCTTGAGTGCCGGCATGCAATGGTTGATAGGCAGCAAACAGGATCTTCGCATCAAGCTGGAAACCATTGCGCTCGATGCGAAGGTGAAGCAGGCCTGGCGCGTAGACGGCCAGGGCAATTCGCTGCCCAGCAACGATCCCATTTCCGATTTCAATTTGAATAATCTGGGCTTCCAGATCCGCTATCGCTACGAGTTGGCGCCTTTGTCGGATTTGTATGTGGTTTACAGTCGCGGCGGTTTCAATTCGGAACTGGACAACTCACGCGATCCGTTCCATCTGCTCGGCGATGCGTTCTCGTTGCGCGACGACGAAATGTTTCTCGTGAAGCTGAGCTATCGCTTCAGCATTTGATCGCGCGGAAAAATCAGCGCTGTTCGAATCGATAGCCGAACAGCGCAATATCCCTGGCGAACCGCTCTTCAACCAGCTGCCTTGTTTTCGCGTTGTACCATTGGCTGTAGTGCGTGCGCTTGCTTTGGTTAAGTTTCGGCAGGCTGGCGGAATTCAAGCCGAGCTGCCCGAAAATATGGTCGGTGTCGGCTGTCAAGTTTTCAAAACGGCCGACAAAATCAACCGCCATGTTTCCGTTTTTATCGGTCAGGTAATCGGCCTGGTTGAAAACGAAACTCTTGTGGCAACCCAGATCGAAAACGGTATCGGTGCAGTTTTCCAGGAAACTTTCGAAATCGTGCGAGTGGCCTATCGCGTAATTCCACAGCTCGCTTCGAAACGGTTTTTTCCTGAAGCGGCGGAAAAGGGAAAGCTTCTTTTTAGCCTCGTCAATCATGGCATACCAGGACACCATGCGATCCCAGGGGTTGCGGACAAGGGCAAATGTAAAATATTCGTCCCACTGTTCGGGCGACATTTCACCCAGTCCGTCCAGCGCACGGCCGTGGCGCCCATGCCAGGCTTTGCTTCCGGGAAATTCGTTCAACAGGATTCTTTCAATGCTGATGCCGGCGTTTTTCTGGACATGGATGAAAATGAATTTGTTTTCGTGATTGATCAGCATTTTTATCCGTTTCGTTCCATGTGGCGTTCAGACCCGGGCGGATAGCGTGGCTTTTCGGTCCGGCTTTACAACGTAGACAGCAGCAACTGCATTGTAGAGTACGACCAGCCAATTCTCATAATGAAAACCCAGTTCGGCTATTTCAATTTTTGCCGAAGATGACGAGTGCTATTCCGCCAAGTATCGCCGTCGATGCAAGAAGCAGACGCAGGCTGGCGGGTTCGCCGAGCAGCAGGACGCCACCGGCGGCCGCAATGGCCGGCACCGTGAGTTGCACGCTCGCCGCCGTGCCGGCTTTCAATGCGGGCAGTGCCGAATACCAAATCGCATAGCCGATACCGGAAGCCAGCGCGCCGGAAAAAATCGCATATACGATGCCTGCGTTATCAAAAGACCTGCCGGAAAACATCAGCAGGCTCAGCGCCAGTGCGAATGGAATGGCACGCAAAAAATTCCCGGCCGTGACGGCCGTTGCATCGGTCGCCGTCTTTCCGCGCAACGAATAAATGCCCCAGGCGATGCCGGCGCAAATCATCAACAGGGAACTCGATGCCGGCGGACTGGAAAGCCCTGGCAACAATAATGCGACCAGTCCGGAAAATGCGACCGCAAGCCCCAGCATTTGCGGCATTTGCAAACGCTCGCCTTTGAAAATGCCATAACCGATCATGCTCGCCTGCACTGCGGCAAAAAGCAGCAGGGCGCCGGTTGCCGCCGATAAATGCAGATAGGCAAACGAAAATCCGGCCGCATAGGCAAACAGCGCTAGGGCGGATAACCAGTTACCGCCGACGCTTGTTCTGCCATTCCTGAAATACACGATCAGATAAAGCGCGATGGCTCCGAATACCAGACGAATGCTGGTAAAGCTTGCCGCGTCGATACCGGTGTTTTTCAAGGCAAGACGACAGAGCAACGAGTTGCCGGCAAAGGCAATCATGGCAAGCGTGGTCAGCAGGAAAATGCGATAGCGAAGCATGGGTAACATCCGAAAAACATGGCGTCAATCGGCGAAGCATAGCCTGCGCTGGCGGCAGATAACAAAAAGCCCGGCATTGCCGGGCCTTTTGTCTTGCATCGAAAAGAAATCAGAAACCGCACATGCAATGCACGATGCCTTGGTATGGCGTGCGACCGTTCTTGTCCAGCCAGCTCATTTCCTTTTGCAGACGCTCGCTGGTGTCTTTGCCAAGCATGCTGTTCATCGGGCTCATGTTGCGCAGCAGGGCACTGCCCATTGCATTGCCGTTGAGGCTGGCAATGAATTGTTCAAACGGCGTTGCCGGACGCTCGACATAATTCACGCGGTAGTCGTCCTTGCCAAGCTTGGCCAGTTTGACCGCTTCGCCGATGGCGAATTGAAAGCCGCCGAGTTCATCGACCAAACCGCGTTCCTTGGCTTGGGCACCGCTCCAGACACGGCCGCGGGCAACGGTATCGATCGTTTCGGATTTGCTGCCGCGTGCGGTCGCTACCTTGCCGATGAATTGCTGGTAACCGCGGTTGATGATCGACTGGATCAAGGCGCCGGTTTCCGGTTTCAACGGCAGCGTCGGATCAAATTGGCCCGCCAGCGGCGTGGTGCCATTGCCATCGGCATGCACGCCGATTTTTTCCAGAGCGCGCGGCGCCGTCAGCCACAGGCCGAAAATGCCGATGGAACCGGTAATGGTCGATTCATCGGCGATGATCTTGTCGGCATTCATCGAAATCCAGTAGCCGCCGGATGCCGCAACATTGCTCATCGAAACGACCACGGGAATGCCGGCTTTCTTGGTGAGTTCGATTTCACGGCGAATTTGTTCGGAAGGAAACACGCTGCCGCCGGGCGAGTCGACGCGCAGCACGAGTGCCTTGGTATGTTCGTCTTCGCGCGCTTGGCGAATCAGCGCCGAGGTGGTTTCGCCGCCGACGGTGCCGGGGTTGGCTTCGCCATCGATGATTTCACCCTGCGCCACGACGACCGCGACTTGCGATTGGTCGTCGAACGGCGATACGGGAAGGTTCAGCGGCTTGAGATACTGCGAGAAATCTACCTGGCGGAAGCTGTGGATTTCATCGTCGACCGCGCCCATTTCGCTGAGCATGTCTTCGATTTCATGCGATGTTTTCAAACCGTCGACCAGTTTTTGCTGCAACGACAATTTGCCCAGATCGCCGTTGGCGGCCTGCACTTCGGCCGACAGATTGTTGATCGAGGTATTCAATTGTTCGGCCGGAATCTTGCGGGCTTTTGCGATATCGGCAACGTAACGCTGCCAAAGGTCGTTCATCCAGAACATGTCGGCTTCATGCGACTCCGGCGATGCGGCGTCGAGGATATAAGGCTCCATTGCCGATTTGTATTCGCCAACGCGGAACAGGTGCACGTCCATGCCGAGTTTTTCCTGCAGTCCTTCGCGGAAATACAGGCGGTAACGACCCAGGCCTTCGAGCATGACGCCGCCTTCCGGATCGATGAAAATCTTGTCGGCCTGCGCCGCCAGATAATACTGCTTCTGGTCCATGTTCACGCCGTAGGCAATGATTTGCTTGCCGCTGGTCTTGAAATCGCGCAGGGCGGCGGCGACGTCGCGCAGGGCGGCAAAGCCGCTGACGTTCAGGCCATCGGTTCTAAGCAGAATGCGATCGATTTTTTTGTCGGTCTTCGCCGCTTTCAGCACGGTCAATAGATCACGCAATTGAATTTCGGTTTTACCGTCGCCGGTCGCTTGTTCAAACGCGCGCGAAATGGGGTCGGTGGAGTATTGCTCTACCAGCGTGCCTTCCATGTCCAGCACCAGCGCGGTTTTTTCCTGCAGCGGTTGCACCGCAGCCTTGCTTCCGGCAGTGGCCGCCAGGCCGATCACGAAAAAGATGAAAAGAAAGACGAGCATGGCGAGCAGCGCCAGGTGATTCGTCACTCGAATAAGGGTCCAGACCCCGTAGAAAAAACTCGCTACGGCGCCACGTTTAACTTCGCTCATTTAAAGAACTCCGGATAGATGCCACCAGCATACTGGTCTGGCGCCATTTTACATGCGTCAAAGGTCACTGGTTGTGAACGTGAATGCCTTGATAATGGCGGCTCAGACGTGAAAAGCGCCATGTGAGCAAAATGGCCGCAACCAGCAGGCCGAAGATAAGGCCCAGCCACAGCCCGGGAGCGCCGGCTCCCCGCACGATGCCGAGGTAATACCCAAGCGGCATGCCGACGGCCCAATAGGCGGTCACGGTGATGATCATCGGCCACTGCGTATCCTTGAGTCCGCGTAATGCGCCATTGGACATGGCCTGCATGCCATCGGGATATTGGAAGATGGCGGCATACATCATCAGGCTGGCCGCTAGCGAAATAACGGCGGCGTCGTTCGTCACCAGCCCGGCGAGCCAAGTGCCGGCGAATATCAGCAATCCTGCCGAAAGCGTTTGCGAAACCAGCGCAATCGCATAACCGGCATTGGCGGCACGGCGAATGCCAAGATAATCCTGCGCGCCCACCGCATGCCCGACTCTCACGGTGGTTGCCATCGCCACGCCGAGCGGAATCATGAAAGTCAGGCTCGCAATCAATATGGCGGTTTGGTGTGCGGCCAGCGGTACCACGCCGAGTTGACCAATCAACATCGCGGTCGCGATAAACAATCCGCCTTCCATGAAAATCGAGAAACCCATCGGCAGGCCGATCCGCAACAATTCGGCAATCGGCGGCCATTGCGGAGCATCGAAGCGGTCGAACAAACCCAGATCGGCGTAATGCGGTTCTTTTCGCAGATAGATGAAAAAGCCCAGGCTTTGCAGCCATAGCGTCACTGCAACCGCCGTTCCCAAGCCGGCGGCGCCCAGGTTCATCGTGTACATCAGCACATAGCCCAGTGGCGCGAGCAGGACCAGGCCGAGCAATCCGAAAATCAGCGTGGGTTTCGTCCAGGCAATGCCTTCGCTGACGTTGCGGAAACAAAAATACAGCGCGAGCGCCGGTGCGCCCCAGGAAATGGCGTTGATGAAATTGCGCGCTTCGGGAATCACCTCGGGCGTAATTTGCATCGCTTCAAAACCGAACGGAATAGCGCGGACGATGAAGAACAGAATGCTTCCCAGCAAAAGCGCCAGCCATATTGCCTGCCGGAACAGTGCGCCGATTTCATCGCGTTTTTGCGCGCCATTGAGTTGCGCCACCGAAGGCGAAACCGCCATCAATACGCCGATGCACACCAGGATCACCACCGACCACGCGGCGCCGCCGACCGCGACCGCCGCCAGCGTGGTCGGATGATAATGGCCGGCCAGCACGGTATCGATGATATTCATCGCCATCGACGACAATTGTCCCACCACGATCGGCAGGGCAAGCACGAAAGTAATACGCATTTCGCGCCGGAGCCGGGCGAAAAAAGATTCCTGTTGCGACATCCAATATCAAACTTTGTTGGTAATTCGCTATATTACCGCCAACACCGGGGAATTAAGTGATGAACACGCCAATCGAACCACCTGCCAACGAGCCGCCGGCACCGCCGGAAAAGCTTATTACGCCGGTTGAAACGAAGAGTGATGCATCGGCGGAAACGGCTCCCCAATCCGATGCGGAGCAAAAAAGCGGAAGCGTCTACACGAAAGGACTGAAGGTTTGCGGCAACTGCGGCACCGAGTTGCTGGGCGAAACCTGCTATCAATGCGGGCAGCCCACCAAGGGATTGGTGCGGCAATTTTCCAGCATCATGGGCGATTTTCTCGATACGGTTTTGAACATCGACACGCGGGTGTTCCGCACGATCGGCCCGCTGATCTACAGGCCGGGTTTCCTGACCCAGGAATATTTTTCCGGCCGACGCATTCGTTACGTCAGTCCGGTGCGTTTGTTTTTCTTTCTGGCGGTGCTGACTTTCTTGCTGGCGCAATTTTCATTGCCCGATGACATGGGTTCCGGCGAAGGCAATGCCCCGGTGCAGGTAAACACCAAAAACGACGACAAGATCAGCAAGGCCAAAACGATCGAAGACGTGGAAGAAATACGCAGGGACACATTGCGCGAACTTGCCGAGGCAAAAAAGGAAACCGGCGCGATACCAATGGTCGGAGTGGCATTGGAAAGAGCGAAAACGGAAGTCAATCGGGAGGCAGACGAAAGAATCGCCGAGCTGAAAAAACAAAACCCGGCGGTAGCGACAACCGATGTGTCATCCGCAAAAAAGACACCAGCCACCATTTCGCCGGGCACCAAGCAAACGGCGGACCCCGCCGAACCGGATTTGGATAACGAGGGCCATATCTCCTTCAACGGCGAAGTCTGGGATGCCGAGAAAAATCCGATCAAGGTCGAGTGGTTGCCCGATTCGATCAACAAATGGTTCAACAAACTGGCGCAACGCGCCGAAAACAACGGCAAGCGCATCAGCAAAGACCCCAAGGTCATCATCGAGGCGCTACTGAGTTCGTTGCCGATGACATTGTTCCTGATGCTCCCGATATTCGCACTGCTGTTGAAGGTGATGTTCATCTTCAAGCGCCGTCTTTACATGGAGCACCTGATCGTTGCATTGCACAGCCATGCATTCCTGATGCTTTCGATCCTGTTGCTGATCCTGTTCAATGACCTGTCCGCCTGGTTTGCCAGCAGTGCCTGGGTAACGGTTCCATGCGGAATATTGACCGCCATACTCTGGATGTGGATGCCGATTTACCTGTTCCTGATGCAAAAGCGGGTTTACCAGCAGGGCTGGATACTGACCTTCATCAAGTACGCGATCATAGGAAATCTGCACATCATCCTGCTGACGATGGCGATCACGTTCACCTTGGTCATCAAGATGATCTGGTTGTAAGCATGAGCGTCATATACGAAGTGAATCTGTTCGTCGAACGCGGTATCGAATCGGTTTACCGCGCGTGGCTGGAAAAACACATCGCGGAAATTCTCGCGTTGCCGGGGTTCCTGGATGCGCAGAGTTTCGATGTGCAACATGACGACGCAACGACCGCCGCCATTTGCGTGCAATACCGGCTGGAATCGCAGTCGGCTCTGGATGATTATTTCGCGCAGCACGCCCCGCGACTGCGGGCAGACGGCGTCGCCAGATTCGGCGAGCGCTTTCGCGCGAATCGCCGCGTGCTGGTCAATTCACGGATATACACGGTTTAAGCGTAGGTCGGGCAGGGGCCCGACCTACTTGATGGCTTCTCGCTGGATCATGTCCGCTCTCGCACCGACCGGCGCGCTCAGCAAACGCGTGCGGAAAGTATCACGTTGTTGCTGGTTCCAATGCTTGCCGAGCTTGACCAGCACGCTGCGGTCTTCCGCGCTCAATTCACGCAATAACATAAGCCACGGCTTGATTTGTTCCTGGGGAATAAACAGCAGCCAATCTTGCAGGGCCTGCGCTTCCTTACCCAATGAAGGACCCAGCACCCAGGCTTGTTGATATTCGGGTAATTGCTGCGCGAATTTCGCTTTCAGCGCCTGCTGTTTTTCGACCGGCAGCAAACGCCATTGTTCGTAGGCGGCGTTGACTTTTGCCTGGTCTATTTTGCCGAGCGATTGCCAGGCGGCGAAGCGCGAACGCTCCCGAGATTTTTCGGCGAACGACAAACTGTCCCATTGCCTTTGTTTGAGCAGCAGCGTTTGCTGTTCGGCCGCCGACAACTTCAGCCAGTGCTTTGCCTGCGCGCGCAATTGCGCTTGCGCTTTTGCATCGAGCTGCGGCCATAAAGACATTGCCGCTTTCAACAGGTTTTGTTCCTGCGCCGGTAATTGCTCGAATTTTGCCGATGCGACCGGCAGCGCCTGTGCCTGCGTATTGCTGCCGGCCAGGAAAAACAGGGACAAGACAAAAACGCGACGGACATTAATTATCATGGGTGATCGCCTCGTCGTATTCGCTTGCGACATCCTCGGCCGCTTTGCTGATTTCGCCGGATTTGAGCACTTCGAAATTTTCTTCCGGCGCGCCTGCCGCAATCCAGCTCAGGAATGCCAGGTCTTCGGCCTGCGCCTGTATTTCCGGGTGAGCGATCACGTCGTAATCGGGATGGATCACGGCCGTTTGCACGTCGGTCAACGCGACCTTTGCCGTTTTCGGTGTTTCCGTTTGTTGGCTATCCCACCACCACCAGCCCAGTCCGCCAAGCAAGAGGACAGCCAGCAACACCCACCAGGGCCAGATTGCCGTTTTTTTAATTTCTGGTTCGAGTTCCGGCTCGGGTATCGGCACCGGAATGGATGGCGCGAATATGGCGGCCGGTCTTTCGCGAGTCTGGATCAGTTCGGTCGGCAATTGTTTCACTTCTTCGAAAAAGCTGTCGCGCAAGCGTTCCAGCTCGGCGAAATTGAAACCGGCGGCATGCAGTTGTTCGAGACCGCGCTCAAGCGCAAAACGGTAAGTGGTCTCGCTGATGTTCAATACCTGTGCAGCATGCGAAAAATCCAGGCCGGCCACCAATCGCAACAACAATGCAGCACGCGGGCCATGGCTGATCGATGCCAATGCCGGCCAAGGGCTTTGTCCCTGCGCCAATTCCTTTCGCGACAGCAACAAAGTCCAGAAGCGGATCGGCCATTGCGAAATCGGCAGCTCTGCGTATTCGGCGTTGAACGCGGCATCGACGGCACCCAGTGCCGATTGCAGCAAATCGCTATCGCCGCATTGCGCGCGCGCCAGCACGTAAGCGCGACGATCGATGCCGCGGCGAAAAGCCTGCATTGCAATCGAACTGGCCGAAGCGGAACCGGAAGAAGAACTTTGGGAGGAATTCACGCGCTATTTTAGTCCTTTGCTTCGTGGAACAATGATGTTGACAGATAAAAAAATCTTGCTCAGCCGCTATTTTTCTCGCTTGTCGCGTGAATCGTTGTGCACAGCCCTAGCGATGTTCCGTGGACATTTCATTTTCATGCCAGCAAGCCCGCTTATGACCGGTAAAACAACAGTAAGTGCCTGATTAATTGACACAATGACAGTTTGGTTAAAATTTCACCAAGCCAACATCAGGCCCGTTTTCACGCGCTTTGCGCAAAAATGTCATAGTCGCCATCCACAGGCTTATCCACAGGTGGTGTGGATAAGCTATTTTGACTATATTATTCAATATCTTACAGCGCGTTTCTGTGACAAAAAACAGCTTTGTGCTGCAAGTGTATCCACAGGAATATTGACCCTGCTTAAACGCTAGAATTAGTCCTATGCCGGAAACCCTTGTCTGCGTTTTGAAGGTCGCGTTGGCGCTGCCTTTGCCACGCTGCTTCGATTATGTGCTGCCATCGCCCCCGCTGCCTGTCGAAAGTCTGGTGGGCCGCCGTGTGCGGGTACCGTTTGGCACGGGAGAGAAGATCGGCATCGTGGAGTCCGCGCAAATGCAGGGCATTCCTGAAACCGAATTGAAAACGGTCACCGAAGTGCTCGATGAAAAACCGGTCTTTTACGGCGAGCTGCTGCAAAACCTGCGCTGGTTGAGTCGATATACCCATGCGCCGATCGGCGAAGTCTATGCGACCGCGATGCCCGTTCTACTGCGGCAGGGTGGCGAAGTGCCGGACAACAAGATCATTGCCTGGGAATTGACCACGCTCGGGCGACATCAATGGACGTATCTGCGCGCGAATACCAAGTTGCGGAAATTCGCCGAACGCCTGCTGAAACATCCGGTGACCGAAGACCAGCTCGATATCGATACCGAAAACTGGCGCAGTACCGCCGGCACTTTGAAAAGACGCGGCTTTGTTGAACGCGTTGCATTGAAACTGGAAACCCATCCGGTCAAAAAACAAGTCGGGCCTTTGCTCAATGTCGAACAAAAACAGGTGCTGCACGCGATCGAGAAACAGGCGCCTGGCTTTCATTGCCATTTGCTCGAAGGCGTGACCGGCAGCGGCAAGACCGAAGTGTATTTGCAGGCGATTGCGCATTGCCTGTCGGAGGGCAAGCAGGCATTGATCCTGGTGCCGGAAATCGGGTTGACGCCGCAGACGCTGAAACGTTTCCGCGAACGGCTGGGCGTACCGGTCTACAGCATGCATTCGGGTTTGAACGACGGCGAACGTGCGCGTGCCTGGTCGGCCATGTGGCGCGGACAGGCGCATGTGCTGGTCGGAACGCGCTCGGCGATTTTCGCGCCTATGCCCAATGCCGGCTTGATTATTGTCGACGAAGAACACGATGCTTCGTACAAGCAGCAGGATGGCATTCGTTACCATGCCCGCGATTTCGCCATAGTGCGCGCCAAAATTCTCGATGTTCCAATCATTCTCGGCAGTGCTACCCCGTCACTGGAAAGCCTGCACAATGCCATCGCCGGCCGCTATCAGCATTTGCATTTGAAAAAACGTGCCGGTATCGCGAAACCACCGCGCGTGCGGGTGCTGGATGTTCGCAAGCGACCTTTGACACATGGTTTGTCGGGCGAAACCCTCGAGGCGATCAAGGCCTGCGTCGGGCGCGGCGAACAAGCGTTGGTTTTCAAGAATCGGCGGGGTTATGCGCCGGTATTGCTTTGCCATGATTGCGGTTGGAGCGCGCAGTGCCCGCGTTGCGACAGTCCGATGAGCGTGCATGGCGTGGCGAGAAACCTGCAATGCCACCATTGCGGACATCGCAAGGCAAAGCCGGCATCGTGTCCCGATTGCAGCAGCCTGGCCTTGCAGCCGCAGGGAGTTGGCACCGAGCGATTGGAAGAAGCATTGGCGGCCGTATTTCCCGACGTGCCTTTGCTGAGAATCGATAGCCAAACGACACGCAATAAAGACGGACTGCAAAAAAAACTGGCCGAGCTGGGCGACAAGGCCGGCATCATGGTCGGTACGCAAATTCTTGCGAAGGGCCATGATTTGCCCAGGCTGACACTGGTGTGTGTGATCGGCATCGATGAAGGATTGTTTTCCGCCGATTTCCGCGCCAGCGAAAAACTGGCGCAGTTGCTGATACAGGTCACCGGCCGCGCCGGCCGTGCCGAGTGGCCGGGCGAAGTGTTGTTGCAAACGCATCATCCCGAACACCCGATGTTGAACACGTTGCTTGCGGGTGGTTATCCGGCCGTTGCCGCACTCGAACTTGCACAGCGCGAAGCAGCCGGTTTTCCGCCGTATGCGCATATCGCTTTGTTGCGGGCCGAAGCGCTGCAGGAAAGCGACGTCAATGCATTTTTACGCGATGCACATCAGGCCTGTGAACATCAGAACCAGATTGAAATCAGCGCGCCGATGCCGGCACCGATGGCGCGCCGGGCCGGAAAAATGCGCGGACAGATTTTATTGAGCGCGAACCAGCGTCCGGTGTTGCAAAAAATCCTGCATGAGTGGGTGCAACGGCTTTACGGGCTGAAGTCAGCAAGAAAAGTGCGGTGGTCGCTCGATGTCGATCCGGTCGATTTATACTAGGCCGATGAAAACAGACAGCCTTCCGCATGTTTTGATCCTGGGTGGTGGTTTCGGCGGTTTATGGGCGACGCGGGCGCTGGCTTCGGCGCCAGTTCGCATCACGCTGGTCGATCGCACCAATCATCATTTGTTTCAGCCCTTGCTTTACCAGGTGGCCACCGCCGGGTTGTCGGCTCCTGATATTGCGGCACCGCTGCGACATATTTTACGCAAGCAGAAAAATGCGACCGTGTTGCTGGGCGAAGTGATCGCGATTGAACCCGGTACAAGAAAAATCAGGCTGGAAAAAAACGAAATTGCCTATGATTATCTGATCGTCGCGACCGGTGCCAGTCACGCCTATTTCGGCCATGATGATTGGGCGACCCATGCGCCGGGTTTGAAAACGCTGGAAGACGCATTCGCGATTCGCGAGCGCATTCTCGGCGCCTTTGAAGCGGCAGAACGCGAAGACGATCCGGAATTGCGGGCGCAATGGTTGAATTTTGTCGTGGTTGGCGGCGGGCCGACCGGCGTGGAACTCGCAGGCACACTGGCTGAAATCGCACGCCACACTTTGCCGCAGGAATTCCGTCGTTGCGATCCGCGCGCCGCGCAAATCCACTTGCTTGAAGCGGGACCACGCGTGCTTGCAGCGATGCCGGAGACTTTATCCGCAAGCGCACGCAAACAATTGGAAAGACTCGGCGTGATCGTGCATACCGGCGATGCCGTTACCAATATCGATGCAGATGGCGTGACGCTGGCAAACACCCGAATCGACAGTCGAACCGTTTTGTGGGCCGCAGGCGTTGCGGCTTCCTCGCTTGGCAAGCAACTTGGCGAACCGCTTGATCGTGCAGGCCGTGTAAAAGTGCAGGCGGATCTTTCCTTGGAAAATCATCCGGAAATATTCGTGGTCGGCGATTTGGCGAGCGTTATGCAAGCCAATGGCCAGCC
>CAZPCE010000014.1:0-22658 GCA_964584915.1 uncultured Arenimonas sp.
TTGGAAAACCACGGCCACTGCTGATTGCCGAAATTGATCCGCAGTTGCCGTGGATTGGCGGCACTGCTGCCGTTGATCGGGAATATTTCGATATCGTGATCGACCTGCCCGGGCCGGCACCGAAATTATTTGCACTGCCGCGTCAAGCGGTGACGGATTCCGAATTCGCAATCGGTTTGCGCGCCAGCGCCCTGATCAGGGATGGCGGCACATTGCAGATCGGCATCGGCTCATTGTCGGATGCACTTTGCCACGCCCTGATTCTTCGCCACAAACACAATGCCGATTATCGCGAGCTCATGAATAGGCTCGCACCGGGCTTTCTCGAATCGGATCTGGTCAAAAACCATGGCGGTGCCGAACCTTTTTCCATCGGCCTGTATGGCGCGAGTGAAATGGTCAACGACGGTTTCATGCATCTTCACCACGCGGGCATTCTGAAACGCCGGGTGCTGGACGATCTCGAACTGATGCAGCGCGACCGTGACCATGTGCTGAACGACGCTGACAAGGAACGTTTGCAAAACGAAGGTCACTGGCTTAACGGCGGGTTCTATCTCGGCTCCCAGGATTTGTACCGGTGGTTACACGACCTGCCGGCATCCGAGAAAAACGGCATCGGCATGACGCGCATTTCGCATATCAACGAATTATACGGGGGCAACGAATCGCTGGAACGCCTGCAGCGTCGCAATGCGCGTTTCTGCAATACCTGCATGATGACGACATTACTCGGCGCCGCGGTATCTGATGCGCTTGAAGACGGGCGCGTGGTTTCCGGCGTTGGCGGTCAATACAATTTCGTCGCGATGGCGCATACATTGCATGACGGCCGCTCGATCCTGATGTTCAGGGGCACGCGCGAACAAGCCGGCAGCGTGCATTCGAATGTGCTCTGGAATTACGGCCACACCACCATTCCTAGACATCTTCGCGATATCGCGGTGAATGAATACGGCGTTGCCGATTTACGTGGTGCCGATGACGAGGACTGTATCAAGTCGATGCTGTCGATATGCGATGCGCGTTTTATTCCGAAATTGGTCGACAAGGCAAAGCGTGAATTGAAGCTGCACGCCGCATTCGAAGCGCCCACTGGCTGGACCTCGAACAGGCCTGAACAATTGACCGCCGCTTTGAAACCTTTTCGCGATGGCAACCTGCTGCCGGATTATCCGCTTGGCTGCGACTTCACGCCGGTCGAGCTGCGCCTGATAAAAGCACTGGGCTTCATGAAATCCGGAACCGCATCGGCATTCGGGAAAGCAAAACTGATCGCAATGGCCTTGTTGTCGTCAAAAACAAAAGACAGCGAAGCGTTGGAACGCATGGCTCTGCACACGCCAAAGACATTGGGAGAAAGACTGGCTGCAAGTCTCGTGGCTTACGCGTTGGATAAAACCAGATCCTAGGGGCGCATGCTTGCCGCACCCCTCCATGCGACGTGACTAGTCGCGTGCGACGACTGAAAGCCGTTTCATGAAATCGGAAAATTCATAAACGGCCAGATCGCGGTATTCCCCGGCATCATAGAAACGTCCGTAGCAAGACTGGCAGCTTTCGAACCAGATATGCGGTTGCTGCGCATCCACCATTTTTATCATCGCCTGCTTGCAGACGGGGCAATCGATATCGTCAATCTGGTTGAAGTGCTCACCCAGCTCGGTATTGCCGATATCGATTTTCTCCGCGTCGTCCTCGAGCCGCTCGTGCGCGCCGATGGCGAGCCAAAGGCCCATGCAATGCTCGCAGCGGTATGCCGTTGCCAAGTCGACGTCGAGCTTGTTCATCCGGTTTTCGCACTTGGGGCATTGCATGGCATTGTTCATGGTAAGCACCGGCTGTTTTGCCCGGATTATATCGAAAATATCCGGCTATTTTTCTGAATGCGCCCTTTCCGGCGGGCCGAAAAGCTGTTTGACTCGCGACAGGAAACTCTGCGGCCTGGCGGCATCGCGAAACATCGCCCGCCATTCGTGGAAAGTCAGCGTTATCGGATTATGCGAATGGATCGGCACCACGATGCCGTACTCGCACGGCACTTCGGCATCCTCTTCGACGAAGGTGCCGAATAACTTGTCCCAGACAATCAGCACGCCAGCGTAATTGCGGTCGATGTATTTCGGATTTCTCGCGTGATGCACGCGGTGATGAGAAGGCGTGTTGAACACTTTTTCGAGCCAGCCAAGCTTGCCGACGGTTTCGGTATGGACGAAAAACTGGAAACCGAGATTGATCGCGACCACGGCGATGATGTTTTTCGGTTCGAAACCCAGCCATGCCAATGGCAACCAGAACAGCCACATGCCGGAAACCGGATAAGTGAGGCTTTGCCGGAACGCGGTCGAAAAATTCAAGCGCTCGGATGAATGATGGGTGACGTGCGAAGCCCACATCCAGCGAATGCGATGATGCGCGCGGTGGAACCAGTAATAGAAGAAATCCTGCGCAATGAACAAGGCGGCAATCGTCCAGACCGACACTGGTAGATCAAACAGACGATGCTGGTACAACCAGACATACAATCCAATCGTGAGCAGCCAGGCTAGCGCGTCGGCGCCCTGGTGCATCAATGCAAGTGCGGCGTTGGAAAGGGTATCTTTTAAACTGTAAACCTCGCGCTTGCCTTTCCAGTACCAGGCTTCCCAGAGGATGAAACCCAGGAACACCGGAGCCATGGCCAGCAATATCCACTCTTCCATATCAGTCCATATCCGCATTCAAACCGAGTTGCGTATCCATGTTTTGCAGGCAACGCTGCATCGCATGCTGCATGAAAATTTTCAGCAACAAAAAACAGACGGGGTACAGCAGGAAACTGGTCAAGCTAAATTCATAGGTCCAGCGGACTTCAGTACCGGCGGCTTGCCTGCTTAACTGCCAATCCGACTCACCCTGCCTTACCAGCCATGAGAACGGCGCCTGAAAACCGCCCAGCGTGTAACGGTGGCGACGGGGCCTGTCGAGTTCGGTCACTTTTTCGGTCAATACGGAGTTGTCGGCATTGTAAATATGGCGAATAACACCGACGGCGAGCGGCTCGGTCAGGCGAATGCTGCGAATGGCCGGTATCAGGCCAAAACCGGTAAAACAGAGCGGAAAACTGCCGGCATCGACCATCAACTCGAAAATGGGCTCCGGTTCGCCGGAAAAAACCAGTACGGCATTGCAGGTGATTTTCATGGCCCAGTGTCGCCAAGGGGCCGGACTCTGTCCAGTGTTTGCGGGCGATTGCGTTCACTTACCTATGACGACGGCCAGGAGTAGGCTGTGCCGATGCCCGCTAGCAAGAACCCGGATTTCCATGTGGCTTATCGCAAGCACGGGGACACTTTGCGTTTTCAGGTGACCGGCGATGTCGATTCGCAGGCGGTCAGGATTGCGTACTGGCAGGAAATTGTGGCCATTACAAAGCGCGAAGGCCTGCGAAAACTGTTGGTCGTCGATCGGAAAAAGCACAAGCCGGCCAATCCGGAAGAACTGGCGCAACTGGCGGCGATGATGCAAATCCACAGTACGGTCGCCGACCGGATTGCAGTCGTTGAACCCACCGCGAAATTTGTATCGGCGATGGAGCATGCCGAAATCGAGGGGCGTGAAGTCGGAATCAATGTCCGTATCTTCAACCGTATCGAAGACGCCGAACGCTGGCTGATGTATGGCTCGTCGGACGAAGCTTAGCGTTTCTTTGCGAAAAAAAAAACACGCCTGGATGAACGTGCATTTTATTTTCCGGACAGGGAACTAGGTTGTGCGAAGGGTAAATGCCCGGGTGCAAATGTTAGTGGCCAGTTCATTCGGCGCTCCATTACGCAGACCCGGCAAGTTATGCGGACATGCGATGACCCTCAGGAGGCCACCGCGTTGCGTCCGCTTTCCTTGGCCCGGTACAAAGCCTTGTCCGCGCTCTGCATCAGGCCGACAAAATCGTTGGTCTGCGGCGGCACTCGGGTGGATATCCCCAGACTGATCGTAATGTGTCTCGCGATCAAATTTCCGTCATGTGAAATATTCAATTTTTCCACCGCCGAACGAATTTTCTCCGCTATTTCCCTTGCGGCGGTTTCATCGGTATTGGGAAGAATGACGGCAAATTCCTCGCCGCCGTAACGCGCCACCAGATCACCTCCGCGTTGCGCACTGTCGGCAATCGCCTGCGCCACTTTACGCAGGCATTCATCGCCCGCCAGATGGCCATAAAGATCGTTGTAGCTTTTGAACATGTCGATATCGGCCATGATCAATGACACCGGCTGGCCATGGCGCATCGCACGGTTCCACTCGCGTTCCAGTACTTCATCAAACATCCGGCGATTGGCGACCAGCGTCAAACCATCGGTCGCGGACAATTCACGCAAGCGATCTTCAAGTTGTTTCTGCACGGTGGCATCGTGGAATACCATCACGTGATGCAGTACCGATCCATCATCGGCATGAACCACATCGACATTCGCTTCCATCGGAAAAGCATTGCCGTTTTTCCGTTTGGCCCACAAGGTACCTTCCCAGTGATCGCCCGACTGCAGGCTGGAACGAATATGCAAAAAAATGTCTGCGTTGTGATCGGACGCCTCGAGTAATTGCGGCCCATGGTTCAGCACTTCGCTCGCCGCATAGCCGGTAATGCGCTCAAAACCGGGATTGACGCTCTGGATTTTCATGTCGGCGCCCAACACGATAATGCCTTCGCCCGTGTGCTTCACCACCACATCGGCCAATCGCAAACCTTCCTGCGCGCGCTCGAGTTCGAACAGATGCTCCGCGAGCCGTATCGATGCCTTTTCCTGCAGGTGTAGGCCAAGTAAAAACAGAAGCACCAACGCTGTCAGCAAACCGACGATCGTGATCGCGAAATTGCGGTAGCGGATATTCGTCGCAATCCAGGAATCGGCTTTGATATCCATCCCCAATACCGCCACCACGCGTCCGGTTTTCGAATCCCTTATGGCCGCAACACTGGTGACCCAGTCTCCCCAACGATCATGGTAGGGACTTTCGATTGCGGGCTTGCCGGTTCGATAGACGCTGAACAGCGCTTCCGACGGGCCATCGTAAAGATCGCCGGGTGCGGAATAATCCGGCGATTCGGCCGCTTCGGCATCGACCAGGAAAATCATCTGTTTGGGTTTTTCGACACTGGGTCGCATCAGGTAGACGAAACGAAAATCCGGATTGACATCGCGAACCCGGCGAAGCTGGTCTTTCAGGTCGTGAAATGCGCGCGTTTCGTAATCGTGTTGAGCCACGCCTTCCAGCATCGCCACGCTGTTGGCATCGATCGATGCCGCTGCGGTGCTGGCCAGAGACTCGATCCGTACCCGCTCAAGCTGGTCGCCGGTATGCATGACAAAACGGGTAAAAAACCAGCCGGACATGCCGGCAAGAATCAGCAGCAGCAGACCGAGTGCCAGCAACTTCTTTTGACTGGAAAAAAATGTCCCGGATTGCTGCATGGCCACCCATCCCTCAGATAGCCGCAGTCTACTACCATGCCGTCCGAATCCAGGCGGATTTGGCAGCGAATCGTGTTACAAAAAGTGAACTCTGTTACCGGCCCGGCAAGGACTCAAAGGTTTTTACCATTTTCCCAGGTCTTGACCGGGCGACGGTCTTTGTTCGCACGGCGATTTTCCTGAAAACGGAGTTCCTTGCGACGGTCTTCGACTTCACGTCGATCGCCTTTTTTGTCCCGCGTGTTCGGCGTGAACTTCGCTTTGCCCTCGATCGGCCTGGCTGCTTCGCCATCCAGAGGCTCGAGGCCTACGCCATTCAGGGAAATATCTTTCAAATCGCTGGACATCGCATTTTCTCCGTCAAAAAAGCGCCGGTTTTCCGACCTCAGACTGGAAAACGACGATTGACGCTGAAAACGGCCAGACCATCTCCCGCAAATGGCAAAAAAAATCCCGAACCAGTCGATGAAAACTGGTCCGGGAAAGCAGGGCATGTTCGGGGGAGTGAACATTGGCCCTAAACCTGATTCACATCAGGCGTCGAAATATTGGCAGCCGCCAACCGATTGATGCGATTGCCGATTGCCCGGTACTTATTTCTTCATTGCTTCCGCACTGGCTTCCGAAGCGGTTTTTTCGGTTTCGGCAGCGGCTTTAGCGGTGTCATACGCAGCATTGGCCGTTGCGTTACAGGCAGATTGCTGTCCCGAAGGCAATGCATCGCATTTTTCCTTCTCGACTTTCAATTCGCCGTCAGCCTTGGTAATGGCGAGATCGTAAGCGGCTTTCGCATTGGCTTCGACTGAATCGGCAGAAGCATCCGCCGTTGCATCGGCAACGTCTTTGCTGCCTTCTTCCGCAGTCGTCATGGCATCGTTGGCTGCTTCGTTAACGTCTTTCTGTGCTTCGACTTGCGCTTCGCCAACATCGGCTTGGGTTTCTGCAGGAGTTTCCGGCTTGCAGGCAGACAGGGCCAGAACGCAGGAGAGAGCAAGCAGGGTGCGGGTAATGTTTTTCATATGAACTCCAGGGTATTCAGATAGGTGGGAACGGCATCTTTTCAGGGATGCGCATTTACTACCCATCAAGATACGTGCCAACGAGCGGAATGGCTTTACAGCAACGGTGTGGAGATTTCCGCGCATGTCGAAGGCGTGATAAATGCACGATGCGACGACGATAATCCGCAAACTGCATGACGCGCCGAATTGCGCCTTCCGGAATGCGCAATGCACGATGCCGCATCGTCTTCATGCAATTTGCGGCATTCGATTCCGTGCAGGCCGCTCCGGAGGCGCTTGCGGCCTGCTGATTGGCCTTTGGCATGAATATTGAAAGCACTTGTCTGAGCCGGTCGGATACGGCAAACAATAATGAAAGGAGAATCCCATGTTGCATTACGCTATCGTTTTTCTGGTTATCGCGCTGATTGCAGGCGTACTTGGTTTTGGCGGCATCGCCGGCACCGCGGTCGGCATCGCCAAAATCCTGTTTTTCGTGTTTTTGATTCTATTCATCGTCTCGCTGATTTTCGGACGTCGAAAATTGTAATCGTGATTGACCCGTATACCGAAAGCGCCGATCACGGCGCTTTCTTTTTGTCCGGGGATCAGGATCTCGGCAGCGCCAAATCCAGCGTGAATATCGAGCCACCGCCTTCGCAATCGTCGTACCAAAGATCGCCACCCATGGTGCGGGCACGTTGCTTGGCGAGTGCCAAACCCAGTCCGGTAGACGATTCGCCGTCAGTGGGGGTTGCCGACAGGCGGACGTAACGCTGAAACAAACGCTCCTGATCCTGCTTCGAAACACCCGGCCCCTGATCTATCACCGAAAGCCGCCCACGGCTGCCGAATTTTGCCGCGCTCAGTACCACTTCGGTACCGGCGGGCGAGAACTTCAGTGCGTTCGACAACAGATTCTGCAACACATGCAACACGCCACCATGATGGCCGCATATTTCAAAATCCTCGGCGAGGGCAATCCTCACTTCAATGTCTTTCGTTTGCGCCATCCTTGCCAATACGGCAGCGGCTTCATTCAGCAATTTCCGCACGGTAAGCCGCTCGACCGAAATGCCTTTTTCCTGCGCATTTTGATGGTCGAGCAAGGCCTGCAGAAAAAGAACTCCGGAATCGGAAGAAGTGCGTATGGATTCCACCAGTCGCAACCTGACGGCCAGTTCAAGATCGGGGTCCCGCAACATGTCGCCGGCGAACTGGATGTTGGCGAAATAATTGCGCAAATCATGCGCAATGGTTTCGACCATCTGCTGTTTTTCGCCGACGAAACGCTGCAAGGCATCGCGCGACTGCTTGAGGTCGATATGGGTTTTCACGCGTCCCAGCAGTTCTTCGGCAACGAAGGGCTTGGTGATGTAATCCACGGCACCGGCAGCCAATGCGCGCGCAACGTTTTCACGATCGTTGTCCGCCGTCAGGAAAATGACAGGGATGTGCCGTGTATCCGGTTTGCTTTTCAATTGCTGCAAGACATCGAATCCCGACATGCCGGGCATGCGCATATCCAGCAGGATCAAATCGGGATGCGCGGCGGCAATCCGCTCAAGCGCCTGTTCGCCGTTGAACGCGGGAACGATGTCGTATCCGGCGCGGACCAGCAACTGACCGACCACGCGCATATTGGCTTCCTGGTCATCGACGACCAGCACGACCGGCAATCCGATATCGGATATTTTTCCCGATTCAGGCGCCATCGAAAGTCTCCGGCATGGAAGCAATCGTTTCCAATGCCTCGTTCACCGCAACCACGTCAAAACGCTGCACGGCGTCGCACAACAGGGCTGCACGCTCGTCGAGCGAGGCAAATTCGGTATCCGCCGAAAACAACCTCAATTTTTTTGCATAGTCGCCTATTTCCCGCATGCGCATGCTTTTCCGCAAATCGTGCAAATCCTCGCCCCGCAATTTTTGCCACTGCAATTGGCGTGTAGCGGACCATTTGCCCGGCACGACGCGGGGTTGCTCGGGATGCACCGTGTTCTCTCCGAACAGGCTATCGAGCGCATTGAACAAGTCCAGCGGCGTATAGGGCTTGCGTACGTAACCATCAAAACTTTCACGCAAGGCCTTTTCCTCGTTGTTCAGACTGGACGCCGTGACCGCGACAATTTCGATCCGCGTATCCTGCAGTTCGGGATCGGAACGAATCGCATCGCTGGCCTCGAAACCGCTCATGCCCTGCATGCGCAAATCCATCAGTACGACATCCGGCCTGAGTTTCTTGGCCAACGCGACCGCATCGAGTCCGTTTTCGGCGATATGGACCTCGTGGTGGCTGTTGCGCAAAAAGCCGCGGGCAATTTCGGTATTCCAGGCGACATCGTCGACGACCAGCACCTTGAGCGGTCGCAATCGGTTGAAGTCGACCTTGTTGCCGCTTGCCACCTGGCTATCCGGCCAGCTTTCCGCCACGCGGACATTCGGTATTTCGACCATGAATGTCGAGCCTCTGCCGAGTTCGCTGTTGACCTTGATCTCGCCCTGCATCGCGTTGACCAGTCTCCGGCAAATACTCAAGCCGAGACCAGTGCCTTGGCGAATCTTTCCGTCCGGGCTATCGGCCTGGTGAAAGGGATCGAAAATCTTGACCAGCTGGTCCGGATCGATGCCGACACCGCTGTCGGTGACGAACAAGCGAAGATGGCGCAAGCCCGGATCATGTTGCGGCGACAACACCAGGCGCACCACCACGCCGCCACGTTCGGTGTACTTGATCGCATTGCTCAACAGGTTCATCAGGATTTGTCGCATGCGCTGTCCATCGAGCAACATCGGCTCTCTCTCGGCGCTTTCGATTTCATGTTTCAGGAAGATGCCTTTTTCGCGTGCATCCGGCGCAAACATGTCGACTATTTCACCGACCAATTCGTGAATATCGGTCGGCTGCAGTTGCAATTGCAGTTTGCCCGCTTCGATTTTCGACAGGTCCAACACATCGTTGATAAGCGCCAGCAACATCTGGCCGCTTTTCTTGATCGACTTCACCCAGTCGCGCTCCAGCGGAGCGGTGACCGATTCCGACAGCAGTTGCGTGAACCCGAATATGGCATTCATCGGCGTGCGAATTTCATGGCTCATGTTGGCGAGGAAACTGCTTTTCTCCTCGCTTGCCTGCCGCGCCTGCTCGGCGCGCAGTTCGATCATCAGCATTTTTTTCGATTCGTCCTGCGATCGGCGAATGGCGGTAAAACCGATGACGCCCGCGACCAGCGCAAGCGCATTGGCGATCAGCACGGTCGCATTGGTTTGCTTGACCAGCGTATCGCGTTCCTCGACGCGGAGAATCATCAGACGATTTTCCTCGGCCGTCATCTTGTCGAGGATTTGCCGCATGTCCTTGATCATGCCGAAGCCGACGCCTTCCTTGATGCGCTTGACGAACGCAACTTCATTGCCCGATTTCAGGGCTTTCTGCTTGTACGCCATCGACTCCATGCTGCGCGCCAGAAATCCGTCGTAGAGTTCGCCGAAATCCGCCATGTAGGAACGTTGCAAGGCGTTGTCCCTGACAATATTGCCAAGCTGTACCTTCAACGCATACATTTCCGCCAGCGCCTCACGCTGTGCCAGCTGGTTCTCGGGGTTGCCGGTAATCAGGTAACGCAAGCCATTGGCCTGCGCATCGCCGGTCGCCACTTTCATGCGGGTAAGCAATTCGAGCGTCTGGTGCGTATGGCTTACCAAACCGATGGAAGCGCCCAGTTCGTTGGTCGAAGTCACCGACACCGCCGACGTTGCCAGGATCAACACGAAGGCCAGCGCGAGCAAGCCATTGTTTATCTGATGGCGAAATTTACCGCTGCTTGCATTACCCATCGACGCTTCCCCACATCGCGTAGTCGGCCATCGGTTCCGTCATTGCGAACCTGCCGGATTTTTTAATAATTCAACAGCCAGATAGTACCGTTTAGTACCAACGCAAACGACAGCCATGCCAAATACGGTATCAACAAATAACCTGCCGTACTCGATATCTTGCCGAATGCCAGTGCGGTTGATAGCGCCGCCAGCCAAAGGATGCAAATTTCCATGAAAGCCAGCGCGGGTTGGTGCAACCCGAAAAAAATCGGCGTCCAGGCAAGGTTCAACGCCAATTGCAGCCAGAACAGCAGCATTGCGTAAGATCTGTCGGCAGGCGATGCATTCCTGTCGCGGCGAATCATCCATGCACTGACGCCAAGGGAGGCATAGAGGATGCTCCAGACCGGAGCGAACAGCCAACTCGGCGGATTCCAGGTCGGCTTGGTCAAATTCTGAAACCAGGCGTCCGGGCCGAAAAAGAGCGCCATGCTGCTACCCAGTCCCAACACCAGAACAATCCAGACCAGCAACGCAAGCTTCGGATACGAACGCTCGAAACTTCTATCGGTTTTTGTTTGCGTGTAATCCAGAAGATTCATTTTTTTATCCTGCGTATTTTTCTGCCTGAGTGTACAACTCATGCCAAACCGGGAAACCATTACAACAATTACAATTTGTAGGCCTTGCGTTTTCGATACAGTGTGGATGCGTCGATACCCAGCGTTTTCGCCGCAGCATCGAGATTGTCGCTGGTCGCCAAAATGCGTTCGATATGCAGGCGCTCCAACGCGTCCAGACTCATCGCGGCACCGGCCACGGCTTCGTGCTTTGCGCTTTCCGTTCGGCCCAATGCAAGCAGCTCGGTACCGATTTGCCGGGAACGGCATAAAATCACCGCGCGTTCCATCATGTTCTGCAATTCACGCACGTTGCCGGGCCAGGCATACATTTGTAACTGCGACAGTGCCTGAGGCGTCAATTCGCGCGCCGGCATGCCGTAGCTGGCGGCAAACCGCCGGATAAATCCATTGGCGAGGTGCTCCAGGTCTTCGACGCGTTCACGCAAGGCAGGCAAGGTAATCGCAATCACGTTCAGACGGTACAAAAGATCGAGACGGAATTGCCCCTCTTTCACCATCGCGTCAAGATCGCGATTGGTGGCGGCAATGATGCGGGCATCGGCTTTTCGCGTTACCGGATCGCCGACGCGTTCGTATTCCTTGTCCTGGATAAAGCGCAACAGTTTCGGTTGCAACTGCAGCGGGAAATCACCGACTTCATCCAGAAAAATCGTACCGCCGTCGGCATGGCTCACGCGCCCGACATTGGTCTGGCTGGCGCCGGTGAACGATCCCTTGATATGGCCGAACATTTCGCTCTCGAGCAATTCCGCCGTCAGGGACGGGCAATTGACCGTGACCAGAGCACCGGCGGCACGATTACTCGCATCGTGGATGGCTCGTGCAATCACGCCTTTGCCGGTACCGCTTTCGCCGAGCAGCAATACATTCGCGTCGGTTCCCGCGACCTGAAGCGCCAGACTGATCGCAGCACGCATGGCGTCATTCTTGCTGTCGAGTTGCGGTACCTGGCTGCCCGATTCGCGCTCGAACGTATCGAGCCGGTCGATCATGCGTCGGGTATCGATTTGTCGCGCGACCGCAATCAGCAACTGTTCCGGCGAACATGGCTTGACCAGATAATCGCTTGCGCCTTGCGCAATAGCATTGATCGCTTCGCTGACGCCGGCGTTGCCGGTCACCATGATCACGCGCATCAACGGCGCAAGCTCGCGCAGTTTCGGCAGCGCATCCAGACCGGAGTCGTAGCCGATGTTCCGGTCGAGCAGGCATACCTGGAACGGCAACGTCGCGGCAAGCCGGATACCCTCTTCCACCGACTCTGCTGTCGTCACGCGGTAGCCTTCCTTGGTCAGGCAAAGCGAGAAGTTTTCGAGCAGTCCGCGATCATCGTCGATCGCGAGAATACGTCCGGCTAGCGGCGTTTCGTTTTTGGCCACGGATGTCATCTCTGTCGGTTTGAATTCAATATTCATTATAGCGATCCTTCGCATCCCGACCGTAAATCCGGCCGGGGAGCCTGATTACTGCTTCCGACTTAACCGCGAAACTGGTAGGCCTCGAGGAAATACAGGGCTTTATCGAGGGTAGCGGTGATTTCAATCAATAAATCGGAACTCACTTTGTCGCCGGCATCTTCGGTGGCATCGATGCGTTTACGTGCCAGCTTCGCGGCAAGTGCAACGCGATCGGCGATATCGCCGACGATATCTTCCTGCCTGAATTCCGCCGGCAATTCCGGCAATGCGCTTGCGGCAGCGGCGAGGCGGACCGTGCCTTTGGCAAAACCGCCCAGCGACAGGATGCGCTCGGCAACCGTGTCAACGGGTTCGGTCAATGTTCCGGCGATTTCATCGAATAATTTATGCAGACCGAAAAAACTCTGGCCCTTGACGTTCCAGTGCGCCTGCTTGACCTGGCTTTGCAAGTCGAATATTTCCGCAAGCGTCTGGTTCAGCGCGGCGACCACTTTCGTGCGCGTGGCGTCACTCAAATCGTGGCGGGTGGCGAAAGGGAGTTTTTTTGCCATCGTTTTCTTGTCGGCTTTTTTCTTGTCTGATTTCGAAGTGGCCATAAATATCCTTATTCATTAAGTGGATTCGTTCCAGCTTTGATGGGCGTTGCAAGTCCCGTGCCGATGTCGGAGACCTCCAATAGCAAGGGCCCCTGTTTACAGGACATTGCAAGATGCACGACAGCCAGGCCGATGCATGCTTTTTGCATGATGGGTACACGAAGAAAAAAGGCAGGACGCGGTGTTCACCCTCGCCCTGCCTTGAAACTGCTTGAAGCAATGCATCACATCACGGATTTACAGTGACTTTTCGAACTCTTTGATTTGTTCTTCCGCGGCGTCCTTGGCGATGCCGTAACGCTCCTGGATCTTGCCCGACAGGTAGTCGCGGGTGCCTTCGGCATAGGTCAAGTCATTGTCGGTGAGCTTGCCCCATTTTTGCTTGATATCGCCGCTGATTTGTTTCCATTTACCCTGGATAATGTCGTTGTTCATGTTGTAGCTCCTTGAATGATTTTGGCCGTGTCGGCATTGCCACAATGGAATGCCATTCACTTGCCGGAATGGGTTTTACGAGCTTCGCGATTATTTCGCGGGCTTTACTTTCAAAGCTTTCGTCTCGACGCTTTTCACGCCCTTGATTGCTTTTGCAACCGCAACGGCTTTATCCACTTGCGTTTGCGAATCAAGCAGACCGGCCAGAGTGACCACGCCGTTGGTGGTACTGACATTGATATCGAGACCCTTCACTTCTTCGGTAACCAGCAAATCCGCTTTCACCTTGGTGGTGATCCAGGTATCGGTGACCGGTGTTTCGGATTGTTCATAGGCCGTCGTCTTGGTATCGGCCGCCACGTCCGCAGCCATTGCCATAGGCATGCCGGTTACGCCCATCGCAAGCGACATGAGCAAGGCATTGGTGATGGTCAAACGCGAAATGGATTTGTTATTCAACATAGTGTTGATCTCCTGCTATTGGGGGGAAGGCTTCAATACATGAAGCCCACAGGAGTTATTCCACGATCCATGCCAAGCATCGAAAAACCGAAAATCAATCACTTAATTGTTCAGATTGTGTTTTTACCATGGCATTCCGCACGGCATGCCATGCGGCCTGCATGACAGCGACCGGTTTGTAATGCCCGTCAATTTTCAAATTCGGCATGACCCTCCGGGGCAATCAGGCATGGGCTATGGTATGTTTCGCTCCATGCGCGGCCGCCCTTCCACCTTATCGGTCATTTGCCAGCTTTTTTTGCTGTTCACATTCCTGTGCGCGCCGATAACCGACAGCCTGCATTCGGTCAGGATGTCGCAGACCATGCAGGCTGATACACAAAAGACAATACGCATGCCCGTCGAGAAAATGTCCGCGATGGCCAGCATGCCCTGCCATGAAGCCATGGCGGTATCGGCTGAAAACGCCATGCCTGCCGACCACGCCAGGACCGGTCAATCGGATGACAAAAAACCCTGCTGCCCCTACAAGCAATGTTCGCCGAAAAACTGCCTGATGCACTTCGCCATCGCATCCCTGCCCTTGCTTGAAATCATTCCGCATTCGCCGATTGATAGTCGTATTTTTCTTGATGCCGACGTGCATCCTGTATCCGTGCCATTCGCCGAACGCTTAAGGCCACCGATCGCCTGACTCTTCCGCTCGTCCGTCGTGCACGAGCATTGCATATTTCCGCCATCCACCGGTTCGAGTGTCTTCACTCTGCCGGCATGAGGCATTGGCCGATATCGTCCGGCCGCAGCAATCGAAGAAGATATTCCATGAAAAAGCTACCGAAAATAAAACTGCTCGTGCTGGCGACAGCCTTGTCGATCAGCGGCTGTGCGAGCCTGCAAACACGACCACCGGATTCCTCCATCAATGAACTGTTGCAGGAACGTGGTGGCCCATCCACGGAAGGGTCGCAGTTCCGAAATACATCCGGCGACAATGCAACGGCCGACGCGGCGATCAACGAATGGATTTTGTCGCCGATCGGACCGGATACCGCGGTTCGCATCGCGATGCTCCGCAGCCCGAAACTGCAGCAGGAATACGCACGTTTGGGCTTGGCGAGAGCCGATGTGCTGGAGGCCGTGCAAATCGGCAATCCGGGCATTTCCTTGTCGAGACAAAACGTCAGCCCCGGCAATGGCGTACAACGCACATTCGGATTTTCATTGCCGTTGGTGGATTTGATCTTGCTGCCTTCGCGCTCGCGACTTGCGCATGCCGATTTCGAGCGCGCCCGTTTCGATACCGCCAAAGCCGTGTTCGACGTCGCGCTCGATGTCGAGTCGGCGTGGTACGCCTATGTTGGTGCACAGCAGGTGGCGGATATGCGCATGGCCGTTTCCGATGCCGCCGATGTCTCGGCGGAACTGGCGGAACGGTTTTACGCTGCCGGCAATATCAGCGAACTCCAGCTCAACCAGGAGCGTGCGGCAGCCAGCGAAGCACGGCTTGAAACTGGCGCAGCGAGAGTGGAAGCCGCACAACGCCGCCTGGCATTGAATAATTTAATGGGACTCGACAGTAACCAGTATCCGTGGTCCGCGCTTGATCGTCTCCCGCTTCCGCTGCAGACGGAAGATGAAACGGAAAGCCTGATTGCGATCGCGCGTGAAAAAAACCTGCAACTTCTGGCGGCGCGACAGCAAGTTGTCGTGATGCAGTCTTCCTGGAAATCAACGCGGGGATGGCGCTGGCTGGGTGCCAGCGGTGTCGGTTACGAGCGCGAAAAAGATGCCGATGGCTCTCGTTTGAGCGGGCCGTCGTTATCGCTGGAGTTGCCGATTTTCAATCAGGGCCAGGCCAAACTGAGTCGTTCGCAAGCCATGCTTGCCGACGCACGGGCACGCTTGCGCGAAGCCGAGTTGTCGATCGAAAACACTGTCCGTGCAAATGCCAATGCGGTTCGGGCGCATGCCGAGGCGGTCGACATTTACCGGAACTCATTGATACCGCAACGCGAAACCGTATTGGCACGCAGCCAACAGGAACAGAATTTCATGTTGATCGGCGTATTTGAATTGATCCAGGCGAAAGCGAAGGAATACGACGCCTACCAGGGGTATCTCGAAGCGGTCCGCAACTACTGGCAGGCACGTGTTGAACTCACGCGAAGCGTCGGCGAACGCCTGCCAAGCGACGGTTCGAAAAAGGAAAACACGCCGAGCGTCGAAGATATCCTCACGCCGAAGGGTGGCATGGAAGGGATGGATCATTCCGGCCACGACATGTCGAACATGAAAGAAGCCGACAAAACACCCGCAACAGAATCGATGCCGGCGAATGAGAACAAAAGAACGGAACCCGCAAGAACCGATGAACACGAGCATCACGGAGCGCAATCATGAAAATTTCCCGCCGCAATATGTTGATAAGCGCAGGCCTGGCCAGTGCCGGTGCGGTTCCGTTTGTCCGCGCGCAAAATCCTGCAGGCCACGACATGTCGAAAATGCCCGACATGGAAATGGCGCCGGAGAAAAGCATGACTGCAGCAACCCCGGCCCGTAACGGCAAAGTCAGAACGCTCAATGGCTGGACGCTGCCGTACCGGATGAATGACGGCATCAAGGAATTCCATCTGGTCGCCGAAGAAATCGAACACGAATTCGCTCCGGGTTCGAAAGCGATTTGCTGGGGCTACAACGGTTCGACGCCGGGGCCGACGATAGAAGCGACCGAAGGCGACCGTGTGCGAATTTACGTGACCAATCGTTTGAAAGAATCCACTTCGATGCATTGGCACGGCTTGCTGCTTCCAAGCGGCATGGACGGTGTCGGCGGCTTGACCCAGCCGCATATCAAACCCGGTGAAACCTATGCCTATGAATTCACCCTTCGCCAGCACGGCACCCATATGTACCACCCGCATGCCGATGAAATGACGCAAATGGCGATGGGAATGATGGGCTTGTTCATTATCCATCCGAAGTCAGGCGAAGCCGTTGTTATCGATCGCGATTACGCATTCATCCTGCACAACTTCGCCTTGCATCCCGGCACACGGCGGCCCGATCCCTCGGTGATGCAGAATTTCGATTTATGGACTTTCAACAGCAAGACCTTTCCGGCGATCGATTCGATGGTCGCCCGCACCGGCGAACGCGTTCGTATCCGTGTCGGCAATTTGTCGATGTGGAACCACCCGATTCATTTGCATGGCCACCAGTTTTTCGTGACCGGCAGCGATGGCGGTCGCTGGCCACGTTCGCAATGGCGTAGCGAAGTCACCGAGATCGTCGGTGTCGGGCAAGTGCGCGATATCGAATTCACCGCTGTGCCCGGCGACTGGGCTTTCCATTGCCATATGTCGCATCACACGATGGGGCCGATGGGCCACGACATTCCCAATACGCTCGGTGTGAATCAGGAAGGTCTTGAAGAAAAAGTGCGTGCGATGCTGCCGGGCTATATGGCGATGGGTGAAAACGGCATGGCCGAACATCAAAACCATACCGATAGCGGACATATGCAAGGCCCGCCCAACACGCTCGCGATGATGGCCGGCAAAGGCCCATTCGGGAATATCGAAATGGGCGGCATGTTCACCACGGTAAAAGTCCGCGACGATCTGGCGAAAGGCGATTACTCCGATCCGGGTTGGTATCGCCATCCGAAAGGAACGGTGGCCGGTCGTGTCAGCGGTGATCCGGATTTCGGTAATCCGGTGCGCAGAAAGTCCTGATCAAATGCCCGAAAAAAAGCGCAGATCGGTTCATTCCCGATCTGCGCCATGGCTTGTTCAGGCAGCGGCGAGTCGACCGATATTCTTCACGGTGAATCTCGATTCGCGATCCATGCCCATCAAGCCAAATGCTTTCATATCATGATCAGTGGCAGGCAACAGTCGGTTCGTTTCCTTTCTGACCAGTGCGTAACACTCGCAACTCAACGATTCGAGTTGCGAACGGTCCAGCACTTCGATCTTGCCGCGGCTGTATTCGATCGCGCCGATGCTGTTCAATTTGCCGGCCGCTACGGTGACGCCTTCGCGGCGAACGCCGAGCGCATTGCCAAGCAACTCCTGGGTCATCTTGATGGTCGAGGTCGGGAGGCGGTCGAGTGATTGCAACAACCAGCGGCAGACTTGTTGCTCGATGGAGTGATGGCGATTGCAGACCGCAGTCTGCGACATTTGGACGATGCGCGATTGCGTGTAGCGCAACATCAACTGCAGCATTTCGCCATGGCGTCCGAACTCGTCGCCCATCTTCTGCGCCGACAGGCGATAGGCAAAGCCCGCATGTTGCACCACCGCACGCCAGGGGCTACGGTCGCCACCCATCAATGAAGTAACGCCGACGATGCCTTCGTTTCCGACCATGGAGATTTCCGCCGACGAACCGCACTCCGTATCGTTCAACAACGACACGATGCAATCGACCGGGAAATAGACATGGCGCCGGTCATCGCCGGATTCGTACAGGACATCACCGGCCGACAAGGCCGTTATCTCGAGATGCGGCCGCAGACGCGCCATGACTTCCGGAGACAAAGCAGACAATAAAGTGTTGCGTTGTGGTGCAAACGAAATTGAAGCCATAAGGATCACCGTAATGTCGAGTGGGGGTTCTCGACTGAATACGATTCATGTTGCATGCCAACCGATTTTCCACCGCCAATCAGATATTTAGCGCGATCCTGAAAAAGCATTTTGGCATTTTGCACGATGCACTGTGTACGCTGCACGATACGGCGGTAGCAAGTCTGGCTGTATTTCTTTAATTTTATTGCTGCCCGCTATTTATTGATCCGCGCATCAACGGCAAACGCCGCTCAAAAAAGCAAGTTTCTATGAGCGGTAGCGCACCGACACTGTTCCGGTTCTGGTCGATTCTTCGTTGCATGAAAACCGAAAAACAAAACAGCCCGGAACTGACGCGGCTTTGCCAGCTGATCCAGCACATGACAGTCTCGATACTCACCACGATCGACGATGGCGGTACATTGGTCAGCCGACCGATGCTGCCGCTATACCTGGACGGCAATTGCTCGCTGTGGTTTTTTACCGATCTGCGCTCCGAAAAAATCAAGCATCTCGATGCGATCAATCTTAATTTCGTCGATTCCACCCGGGCGACCTACGTCACGTTCTCGGGCCATGGCGAGCTTAACACCCAACGCTCCTACATCAACCGTTTATGGACGCCGTTTGCGAAGCCATGGTTTCCCGATGGACCCGAATCCCCCGATATCGCATTGCTGAAATTCGTGCCGGAGATGGCGGAATATTGGGATTCATCAAGCCGGAAAATGCTTCGTATATTGTCGCTGGCGGGTTCTGCGACAGCGCCCCATCCAATTGAACGTGATGAACACGGAATCATTACCGGGCTGTACACGCAATCGCGTAAATCGGCATCGGGTTAGTCGATATGCCTGACGAAACTAATCTTTAATTCCCGTGCCAAGTTCGCCAGCGCATCGAATTATCGGTTCGATCGTCCTACCCTGTCCTGACATCGGAACTATGCAATTCCGCCGTTTCCATGCAACAAAACTTCAAGGAGATTCACATGAGCCTGGGTACATTACTCTTAATCATTCTAATCCTGATGCTGGTAGGCGCCTTGCCTAGCTGGGGTCACAGTAAAAGCTGGGGTTACGGACCGAGCAGCGGTCTGGGCCTGGTTGTTGTCATCGTAATTATTCTGGTGTTGATGGGCCGCCTGTAATATCTCGCCATTTCACCGATCCGGGGTCGAAACGATTGCATCGCCAATGAGTCAGAACTGCGAGCATCGCAGGAGGGCCCTTGGGCCCGACTGGCCGATGCGGTCGGGCCCAAGGGCCCTCCTACGGTTTAATGCACATCCGACAGCAAGCGGTTCAATTCTTTCTTGACCACGCCGTAGCACTCGCAAGCCCGGGTTTCCAATCCGGCCGGATCGAGTACCGAAATATGCCCGCGGCGGTAACGGATGAAACCGGCCGTCTGCAGCTTCCCGGCCGCTTCGGTAATACCTTCGCGGCGCACGCCCAGCATGCTCGCGACCAGTTCCTGCGTCATGATCAATTCGCGGGTTGGAACCCGGTCAAGCGTCAGCAGCAACCAGCGGCTTAATTGTTGTTCGACCGAATGGTGACGGTTGCAAACGGCGGTCTGCATCATCTGGGTCATCAATGCCTGGCTGTAGCGCAGCAGCAACCGCTGCAGTACGCCGGCATGGTTGAATTCGTCTTTCAACGCGCTGCGTTCCATGCGGTAGGCATGGCCTGCCGTCTGCACCACCGCCGAACTCGGCGTGGTATTGCCGCCCATGAACAATGAAACGCCGAGCATGCCTTCATTGCCGACACCGGCCGCTTCGGCCGACGCACCCGATGCCATCACGTAATGCAATGACACGATCGATGTGGTCGGAAAATATGCATGCTGCAATTGGCTGCCGGGTTCGTACAACATGTCGCCCAGCTTCATCGGCACCAGTTCGAGACGGGAAGCCAACAAAGCGCGGTCTGCGTCGGGCAATGCGGCCAGCAGATGGTTCTGATTCGTACTATGAAGTGACATCATGGTTATGCCCCGGTAAAACCCGGGTTTTTGACCGGCGTGCATTCGACGCCGATACCGCGGTATCCGGTGAAACGACACGTCTGGTCGAACATCGGCTCGCCACTGACGCGGAATTGCTGCTGCGATCCATCGGCATTGGTGCGATTGAATATGAAATCGATGAAAGGCTGGCGGGCGGCAATGTTTGCCTGAAGCAGCGCGCGTTCCGATTCATTCCAGGAGGCGACCGGATCGCCCGAACCATTGGTCGCAATCTCGTCCTGAATGCCGAGCATTTCCAGAACGGGGCCGGATACTTTGGTGAATTGCCCCGTTTCGTCCTGCTCCCAGTACCAATCGGAAGCCAGCTCGGTCAGGCTGCGGAAGCGGGCTTCGCTTTCGCGCAACTCGGCGGTGCGTTCTTCTACTGTATATTCGAGCAAGCGGTTGTAGCTTTCGAGTTTCTTGTACAGCAATCGCACTTCGAGCATATTGTTGATGCGGGTTTTTACTTCCAGCAAATCGAACGGCTTGCTGATGAAGTCCTTGGCGCCAGCCTGCAATGCCTGCAATTTGTGATTCGGCTGCGCCGTCAACACGATCACCGGAAGATAGCTGTCGGTATCGTTGCATTTGAGTTCGTTCATCACCTGGAAACCGTCCATGTCGGGCATTTGCAGGTCCAGCAGGATCAAGTCAAAACTGTTTTTCCGGTGCAGCACGCAAACTTCTTCCGGCCTCATCGTCGAGCTGACGTTGGTATAGCCTGCCTGGCTCAGAAATTGCTCGAGTAGCTGCACATTGGTTTCCTGGTCATCCACGATCAGGATCGCGGCATTCAGAATTTCCTGCGTGTTAATCATGCTTTGTTTCCCTGTTTTCGCAAGCCGCTTCCGCCTTCGCGAATTTTAGTGCCACGTCGAGCGTGTTCATAAATTCGTTTACCTTGATAGGTTTGGTGAGATAGCGGAAGAAGCCCGCTTCAAGCCCTTTTTCGATATCGCGCGGAATCGCGTTGGCGCTCAACGCAATCACGGGAATACTCGAAGTCGCAGAATCTTCGGACAGGATTTTCAAGGCCTTCAGTCCGCTGATGCCCGGCAGATTGATATCCATCAGGATCGCGTCGGGCAACTCTGCGCGAGCGATTTCGATACCGCGCGTGGCATCGCGGGCCGTCAGCAAGCGAATATCGGGACGGCGCGCGATCAAATCCTCGACCAGCATCAAATTGGCCGGGTTGTCTTCGACGTAAAGCAGGGTATGGCTATGGGCCTCGGCACCGATGTGGATATTGCTGAGTTCGGTAAACTCGGCGGTGTGCGGTTCCAGCGTCAGTTCATTGGTCAGGTTCAATTCAAACCAGAACACGCTGCCCTGCCCGACCACACTGTCAACGCCGATGGTACCGCCCATCAATTCGATCAGGCGCTTGCAAACGACCAGGCCGATGCCGGTGCCTTCTTCGTCGTTCGACTCCTGTCCGAGCCGGTTGAACGGCTGGAAAAGCTGCGCCAGTTTTTCCGGCGACAGGCCGACGCCCGCATCTTTAACGCAAACGCGGATACGGCCTTCATCGGCGGCAATGCAGTCGACGACCACGGTTCCACCTTCTCGGTTGTATTTGATCGCATTCGACAGCAGATTGATCAGCACCTGTTTCACGCGGGTGCGGTCGGCCTTGACGATATACGGGAATTCCAGCAACGGAAAGCTGACGCCAATGCCGCGCTTATGCGCCTGCGGCAAAATCATCGCCTTGCATTCGCGCACGACTTCGGTCAGCGAAATCGGTTCCAGCGAGAGAATCAGTTTGCCCGATTCGATCAAGGCCAGATCGAGAATCTCGTTGATCAGGTCGAGCAAATACCAGCCCGCTTTGAGGATTTGATCAACGCTGCGCTTCTGGGTCGGCGTTGGCTGTGGCGAACCGGATTCGATCAATTGCGCAAAACCGAGAATCGCGCTCAAGGGCGTGCGCAATTCATGGCTCATGCTGGAAAGGAAATCGGATTTCGCCAGATTTGCTTTTTTCGCATCGGCCATCGCCGCCTGCAAATCCAGTTCGATTTTGTGGCGCACCGAATTATCGGTACCGATTAGCAAATAGCCGATAATGGTGCCGTAATCGTCGCGCAAGGCGGTAATGGAAACGATGGCCGGAAAGCGGCTGCCGTCCTTGCAGATATAAGTGAGTTCGTAGATGTCTTCGATCCCGCGCGACGCCTTGAATGCCAATGCTTCGAAGCCGGGTGAAATCGGCGTGGCGAGCTCTAGACTAAGGG
>CAZPCE010000014.1:22668-24542 GCA_964584915.1 uncultured Arenimonas sp.
CAACTTCGCTGGCTTCGTAGCCCAGCATGCGTTCGGCGCCGATATTGAATAGCTGGATGATTCCTTTTTCATCGGTCGCGATGATCGAAAAATTTTCGCTGGTGAGGATGGCATTCTGGAGTGCGCCGGTTTTCAGCAGGACCGCCTGGCGTCGTTCTTCGCTGATGCCGTCCGCGAAGGTGAAACCGTTTTCTAGTGTTTGCATTTCGGTTCCGTGAAAGTACATAGGTTCAAGACATGAACCGCGTGTGCTTGGCCGGAAACGAAAGAGCGAGCGCAAGGAATACGCCTTTCTGAGGGGGCTTTAAGCTAAACGCTGGCGCGGTTGCAGATTGTCGGCCTGCAGCCTGGCGAGCGTCTGTGCGATACAGCACATAGACGCCCGTACCACCTTATAGCAGCAATACGGCATTACGTAACGATTTTCGGAAGTATCTTCAGAAACACCCGGCCTTTTGGCCGGGCGTGGTTGCGGCAGCCGCCTTATAGACGGTTGATCTGACCGTTCTCTACTTTTACGCGGTCGCCCACTTGCAGGTCGTAGATATCGTTGTAGTCGTATTGCGCGGAATTGCCGTTGTCGAAACGCACGCTGACACGGTAAAACTGGTCGTCGCGCTTGTTGTGCTTTTCGATCGCATTGCCGGCAAATGCGCCGCCGACAGCGCCAGCAACGGTTGCCGCTTTGCGGCCATCGCCCTTGCCGACCTGATTGCCGAGTGCGCCGCCGACGATAGCGCCAAGAATGGCGCCGCCGCCCGAAGTGCGTTTTGAGGTTTCGATCACTTCGATATTGCTCACGTTGCCCATGCGGCTTTCACTGCGCATGTCGCTTGGAGCAGAACGGACAACATGATTGCGCGGTTGGCTTGTCGTACAGGCAGTCATCAACATCAAGCTTGCGACTGAACAAAATACGGCTGTCTTCATGAATTTCATGGTTTTCATTCCTGATTGCGTAACGGGCCATCAGGTTGCTTGCATGGGGAAATTACGTCTGTGCGTTAACAGACGCAAAAGCCTGCGTATTCAAACGCTATTCAAGATTGGTGCGCGAATCGCGCTTGTGGCGAAACTTCGTCAACGCCTTGTAAATGGCGATGCGGGCGCGATTCAGTCCTCCAATCGCTGCGTGCTCCGGCAAGGCATTTCCCGGAGAGAACGACAGGCTTTCTGACAGGCTCGCGCGCTCTTCGGTTCGGAATTTTTGCACCGGAATATTCAAGGTCGCCAACTTGATGAAGGGCGATAGCTCCTCGTCCCACAACACGCCGGCATCTTCGATCGGCATGCCGTCTTTTTGCATTTGCACGCAGAAATCAAAACTGGCGACATGGCGGTTCAAATGCGACTGCATGGTCTCGGCCAGATAGTCGTCGTCGTTCGAATCCGTTTTCCTGCCGCGATGCCTCGATGTCGGCAACAGCGAATACTTCACGGCACGGTTTTTTCCGAACAGATAAGGCGTGGTGCTCCAATAGTGAATATCAAGCAGCGAATCAGGACTGATGCGAAGCGCCAAAAGCCCGAGCAATGCACCGGCTTTACCGGCCATCAAAAACTTGGCCGCCATCAATACCGGCGAGCTTTCGATCGTGTAGTAAACGGCATCGCGAAACATGGCGACCGTACCAAGCGGCATCACCGGCGAACTCAACAAGATAAAATCCTGCCCAAGCGGGACATCGCCGTTTTTGCCTTTTGTTTGCGGCGCCATCAATTTGATCGCAATGCCGCGCGCATCCTTGACGGCATCCGACTGGATCTTTCCGCTCGAATTGGAGAAACGCACCCAGCAATCATGCTTCAGAGGTTTGGCAAAAATTCCTACTTTCAGTTCTTTGGGCAAGTCTGGCTCAATCTGGAAGCTGCCT